>NZ_CCDX020000019.1:0-173821 GCF_000751115.1 Thalassospira sp. GB04J01
TCTTCAGGTTCTTGATATCAATTCGATCCTGACCGCCGCAGCATCTACAACATCACTTGAGTTTGGCGCAAACCTGAACTCAGATGAGACTGCTGTTACTGGCGGCACAGCGACTTCAGCCACTGCTGGCATCGATTATGATACCACGGACCTAACAGCATTAGCCGGCATCGCCAACGGCGACCAGTTCACAATTACGCATGACGGCACGACCTCTACAATCACGATCAATACCGGCGACACGCTCGAAGATCTTGCATCTGCAATCAGTGCGATAACCGGGATTGCAGCCACCACCACCACGACAGGTACAAATGATACACTGACCCTTACTGGTGCATTTGCCGATCAGGATGTGGTCTTTGCCAACGTGACCGGCACACCACTCACCGCTCTTGGCATCCCCGGCGTACCTGGCACATTGGCCGCCACCTACACTGCGGGTGATTTGGCAACAGGAACAATTGCCGAAGACAACACCATGCCAGTCACAATTTATGACTCGCTGGGTTCCGCCCATACCGTCAACCTGCAAGTTGTCAAACTGGGTCAGAACCGTTGGGGCTTTGAGCTGACTGGCAACACCACAGCCGGCCAACTTGATGCAACCGACCATCCAAATGGCTTGATCCAGGCCGGAACCATCACCTTCGACGGTTCAGGGAACTTGCAATCCTTTGATGGTGTCGCAGCCACCATTGGTGCTGTCACGGTCGGGACGACCGGTGATTTGACCGATGCCGATATCTCGGCAGAATGGACCAATGGCTCTGATGCCAGTGCCATCAACCTTGACTTCGGCACCATCGGCCTTGGCAACGGCATCACACAGTTTGCTGCTGGCGCAGATGCCAACGGCAACAACGTTGACTATACCACGCACTTCATCAACCAAAACGGTGCGCAAGCTGGCACCATGGTAAACTATGCCCTCACCGAAGAAGGCTTCCTGCAGATCGAATTTGCCAACGGCGTCAAACGCCCGGTCTACAAGCTGGCAATTGCGACCTTTGAGGCCGCCGATGAGATGGAAAACCATACCGGCAACGTCTATCGCCAAACCCGTGAGTCGGGCGACTATCTGCTGCGCGAACCGGGCCTGAATGGTGCAGGCAACGTTGTCGCCTCAGCACTTGAAGGGTCAAACGTCGATCTGGCTGAAGAATTCACCAATATGATCGTCACCCAACGTGCTTATTCGGCAAATACCAAAACGATCACCACAACCGACGAAATGCTTGATGAGCTGATCAGCATCAAACGATAATTGATACTCTGCACCGTGCGATCATGCGTCTTGCAGCGCGCCAAATGCACAGAGACTCGCCCGGCAAAACTGCCGGGCTTCTTTTTTGGCAAAGAATCACTACATAAAGGGCAGTCGAACCCGGTCAGAAAACATCCAAACGATTCAAATCACTGACGAATTTGAATCACCCAACCCGGCAAAAATTGCCGGTTGTTAACCTGTTCTTCAGCATGGAGAACTATTCGTTGTTGATACTGGTCCCTTTCTGTGTGAAGCGATCAGTACCGGGGACAGTATAAATCTAGGTGCGGGGCAGTCGAAAGTGAACGGCTTGTTACAAACGCTAAAGACTTTGGGACCAACACGTCTGATGGCCATGAGCGGCGTCGGGGTGTTGCTGCTTGTCTTCTTTGCTTTCCTGATCCTGCGTGTTTCAGCGCCCAACATGGAACTGCTGTACCGCGACCTTGATCCAGCTGATGCCAGCCAAATCGTCAACCGGCTCGAAGATCAGCAAGTCAGCTATCAGCTGCTCAATAACGGCACAGAAATTCTTGTGCCGTCCGATCAGGTTAACCGCATGCGTCTGACCATGGCCGAAAGCGGCCTGCCCGCAGGCGGTTCCGTCGGCTATGAAGTTTTCGATAATGCTGACGGCTTTGGCGCGACAAGCTTTGAACAAAACATCAATCATGTCCGCGCACTTGAAGGCGAACTGGCCCGTACCATCGCGTCAATCCAGTCGATCCAGCATGCCCGGGTTCATCTTGTTCTGCCCAAACGTCAGATGTTTTCGCGCGAAACCCAGCAAGCCAGCGCCTCTATTGCGGTGAAAATGTCGGGTGGAGAACTTAAACCCGAACAGGTCGTCGCCATTCAACATCTGGTCGCCGCTGCGGTTCCTCAACTTGATCCCGGCAAAGTGTCGATCATTGATGAACGTGGTCGTCTTCTCGCACGTGGTGATGGCGAACAACAGTCTTCAACGTTCCTGACACAGTCAGCCGATGAGATGCGCATTCGCAATGAAAGCCGCCTGCGCAACACCATCGAAGACCTTTTGTCGCGATCCTTGGGGTATGGCGAAGTCCGTGCCGAAGTATCGGTCGAAATGGATTTCAACAAGATCACCACGGCCAATGAACGTTTCAATCCCGATGAACGGGTTGTACGGTCAAGCCAAACCATTGACGAAAATTCCACCAATTCAGAGACCGAGGGGGCCGATCCGGTAACCTTGCAAAATAACCTGCCCGATCCCAACCTTAATGGCGGTGCGGGTGCGGGTACGCAAAGTCAGGAAACCCGGTCTGAAGAAACGGTGAATTACGAAATTTCCAAAACCACCACGACGCAGGTTAAGGAAATCGGCGAGATTTCACGGGTAACTGTCGCGGTTTTGGTTGATGGCACCTATACCACTGATGAAAATGGCGAACGCCTCTATCAGGAACGCACCCCCGAGGATCTGGAAAAAATAGCCGCACTCGTGCGAAGTGCCATCGGCTATGACCCGCAGCGTAGCGATCAGGTTGAAGTCATCAACATGCAGTTTGTTGATACCGCAGATCTGTTCCCGGATGAAGACATCGAAACCTTCCTCGGTCTCGACAAGGCTGAAATCTTCCGCATCGCAGAAATGCTGGTGCTGGCCATTGTCGCGATCCTCGTCATCCTGCTGGTGGTGCGCCCGTTGCTCACACGTGCATTTGAAACCCTGCCAAGTGCTGCTGATATGGCACAGCGCCAGTTGCTTTCTGAAGACATGACAGCAGACGGCACACCAGCACTCGAAGGCCCAGCACCCGTACCAATGGCACCGGGCATGGATGACGGCGAAGAATTGATCAATCTTTCCATGGTCGAAGGTCGTGTAAAAGCATCGTCGGTCAAGAAAATTGGCGAGATTGTCGAAAAACATCCTGAGGAAGCTCTCGCGATTATTCGCAACTGGCTGTATCAGGAAAGCTAATGATCCAGCCAGCTGTACGTCTCACGGGCAGCCAGTGGCTGCCCCCTTATGTTGCTCAAGGCGGTTTAGCGGTTCGATATGACGGCCATTGAAAAGTTCACATTTGCTCTAAGTTTTGATGATGCAGACAATGTCATTCGCTCATCGGGCGGTGATGACGAGCATTACGAAATGGGCAAAAAGAAGAAAAAGAAAAAAGAGGAGGAAGCACCACCTCCCCCACCGGCGATCTATACCGAAGAACAATCTGCACAAATGATCGCCGAAGCCGAAAATGCCGCTCGTGAGCAAGCATTGGCCGAAGGCCACGCACAGGGCCTGGAACAGGGTCGCCAGGAAATTCTGTCGTCACTTGAAAAAGCGTCGGCAGATTGTCAGGCCGTCATTGGCGAAAAACTTGCCCAGATCGACGAACAACAAAAACGCGCCAACGCAGGGATCAACGAAGACGCCATCCATGTTGCCCTGGGCGTAATGCGCAAACTGGCCCCGGCGTGGTCAAAACAATATGAACTGACTGAAATCGAAGACATCGTCCGTCAATGTCTGGCCAATCTGTTTGAAGCGCCCAAAGTCATGATCAAGGTCCATCCCGATCTTGAACAGACAATTTCAGACAGTGCCCAGCAGATCGCGCTATCACGTGGTTTTTCCGGTAATGTTGTGGTTGTCGGAGAGCCGGATGTAGCACCCGGTGACTGTATGGTGTCATGGGGTGATGGCACAGCTGTCCGCGATAGCAGCCGTGTATGGGCGGAAATCAACAACATCATTGATACCGCACTCGGCCTTCACAGCGAGGAACACGACCTTGCCGAAAGTGATATGGGCGATCCCGACATTCAGGAAACCCGCCTGCCCGATGAGGCACCGGCTGCGAACCCTGAGCATCAACAAGCATCTCAGGTTCCCGCAGACGAAGAAGACAACGAACCGAATCCGGTACCAAACGCCTCGGACCAAGTATCCTCGTCTGCGGATGATGCGTCTGTGACAACGGATTTATCGGCAGATGACGCAGGCGAGGTCCCCTTGGATGTTGCCCATGAGGTTCCGCAAAATGTTACCTCGGACACATCCCAGGACAGCGCACCTTCCGACCCATCAGAACATCAAGTAAAAGAAGGCGATGGCACCAGTCTGCGGAATGTGCAAACATCGCCAGATGATGCAATGCCGACACTTGATAATGCGCCGGAAACACTGATCGATCCTGTCGCAGACACCACATCGACAGAGCACACAGAACAAAACCATGATCAGGCAGCGGTAACTGCGCCGACACAACAAGATGCCGCCGACCTGGCGCAAAACACGAACGAGGATGCAACGCCACCGACCAATCAGGGCGACGGTGCCACCCATCAGGCGCATAGCGCTGAGACCGGCGAGCCGACCAAACCGCAATCTGCCAACCCGACCCCGGGCGCGTCTGCTGGGCAGGACGGAAATCCTGAAAATGGACAGGCGCAACATTCGCCCCAAGCAGATGATCGGGCTGCTGTAAAGCAATCGACCAAAGACGCAGGAGACGAAAATGGCTGAAGACGACGATATTGAACTCTCGGATCTCGAAGACAGCGACAACGATTTTGAAGGCGAAGGCACGGAACTTCTGGCGGCTGCAGATATCGGCAGCGAACAGATGAAGACGTCCAAAGACCTTGAAGCCGTCTATGATATTCCCGTTCAGGTTTCAGCGGTGCTTGGAAAAGCAACCATGCAGGTAAGCCAACTGCTGAAACTTGGTCGTGGTGCTGTCGTAGAGCTTGACCGTAAAGTTGGTGAAGCTATTGATATATATGTCAACAACCGTTTGGTCGCTCGTGGCGAAGTGGTGGTTGTGGAAGATCGTCTTGGTGTCACCATGACGGAAATCATCAAGTCTGAAAAAAGCTAACGCAAGAAGGGATACGCGACTATGGCGGAAGGGGGGACTAAGACGTCATTTGATATTGCGACAGTCGGGGGACTGGTCGTTGGCTTTGCACTTGTGATTGCCGCAATTGTATTCGGTGGTTCACCTGGCGCCTTTATTGATATCCCGTCTGTTCTAATTGTTATTGGCGGTACTGCGTCGATTACGGCCGTCAGTTTTGCGCTTGGTGAGTTCCTTGGTTCCGGCAAGATCCTGATGCGTACGATTTTCCATAAATCGCGCAATCCGGGAGACGCCGCGTTACAGATTTTGCAATTGGCTGAAATCGCCCGTAAAGGTGGGGTTCTGTCCCTGCAAGGACACCTCGACAGCCTGCAAAGCGAAGAATACCTGTGGAAGGGCCTTTCGCTTGTTGTCGATGGGACCCCGTCCGAAGAAGTCGAAGCGATCATGCGCAAAGACATGAACGCCACCATCGGTCGTCACCAAAAAGGTGCCAATATTCTGCGTAAGGCTGGTGACGTTGCCCCGGCAATGGGCCTGATCGGCACACTGATCGGTCTGGTGCAGATGCTTGGTAACCTTGATGATCCGTCTTCCATCGGCCCGTCGATGGCCGTTGCACTTTTGACAACCTTTTATGGTGCAGTTTTGGCCAACATGGTCTTCATGCCGCTGGCGGGTAAACTTGAACGTAACTCGAACGACGAAGAACTTCTAAATTCAGTTTACATGGTGGGGGCCGTATCCATCGGTCGTCAGGAAAACCCCCGTCGTCTGGAAATGCTGATCAACTCGATCCTGCCGCCATCGAAACGCGTGAGCTATTTTGATTGATCAACACCTTGGAACTTTCGGCCCCGAACTTCTCTTTGTCAAAGCGGCTTTCGCGGCCAATTGAAAATGATCGGAAAGAGATGAGACTATGCAGGTACTGATCGTTGGTGGACTGGGCGGACAGATCGGCGCAGCCAGCAAGATCGCTATGGCGCGCGGCGCTTCGGTACAATTGGCCGAAAGCGTAACAACTGCGCTTAATATCCTGCGGGCAGGCAACCGTATCGACGTTGTAATGGCCGACATCACCCTTGATGTCGCAGCCCTTATTGATGCCATATCTCAGGAACGCATCAATGTGCCGGTTGTTGCATGTGGTGTCGGAAATGACGTCAATGGTGCCGTAAACGCCATTAAGGCCGGTGCTCAGGAATTCATCCCCCTTCCCCCCGAAGCCGACCTGATTGCCGCCATTTTCGAAGCCGTTACCGAAGAAAGCCATGCGCTGATCCATCGCGATCCCAAGATGGCCGAAACCCTGCGTCTGGCGACACAAGTTGCCAAAAGTTCGGCCTCCATCCTGATCACGGGTGAAAGTGGTACCGGTAAGGAAATCATCTCACGGTTTGTCCACCGCAAATCAAACCGCGCGGACAAACCGTTTGTCGCGGTAAACTGTGCAGCCATCCCCGATAATCTTCTGGAATCCGAACTGTTCGGCCATGAAAAAGGCGCCTTTACCGGCGCGCAGGCGCGGCGGATCGGTAAATTCGAAGAAGCCAACAACGGAACCCTTTTGCTTGATGAAATCAGCGAAATGGACGTCCGCCTGCAGGCAAAATTGCTGCGTGCCATTCAGGAAAAGGAAATTGATCGGCTTGGCGGCAAAAGCCCGGTTAAAATCGATGTGCGTATTCTGGCAACCTCGAACCGTAATCTTGAGGCCGAAGTCAACGCAGGCAATTTCCGGGAAGACCTTTATTTCCGTTTGAATGTCGTTAACCTCGATATTCCGTCTTTGCGCGAACGCCCTGACGATATTCCGGTTCTGGCCGAATTCTTTGTCAAAAAATATTCCGAAGCCAACGACATGCCACTGCGCCCAATCAGCCAATTGGCGATCCAGCGGTTGCTGTCGCATCACTGGCGCGGCAACGTGCGTGAACTTGAAAATACTCTGCATCGCGCTGTTCTGGTTGCTGGCCCGGATGAAATCGGTCCCGAAGCGATCTTACTAACGGGCAGCACAGCAAGCGCACCAGCCCCATCCCCTGCGCCGGCGGCAACTGAACCAGCGTCGCCAGCCCCTTCTACCGCCTCGCCGTCCAGCCGGGCGAGTTCGGCCTATGCCAATGCCAACGCGGCATATGGTGCGGCATCATCAGCCTATAAGCCAAGCGCGCCATCAGCACCCGCGCCACATTCGACTGAGCCAGACGATACGTCCTCTGCCGATGCCAATACGGACAACGTCGATGCCCAAAACACAGTAGAAAACGGATCGGGCACATCCTCCCTCGTTGGGCGGACTGTGGCTGCGGTTGAACGCGATCTGATCATTGATACGCTGAAACACTGCTTTGGTAACCGGACGCATGCGGCAAACATTCTTGGCATTTCCATTCGGACATTGCGTAACAAGTTGCGGCAATATACCGACGACGGACTTGCTGTGCCAGCCCCGGGTGATGGTCACGACTGACCATGAAATCATGATCATCACTCCCCATATGCAGGGGTAAAAGAACCATCACCAAACAAGCGTAACCAACAGGATAACCAGCAAACACAATGGCCGAAGGTCAAGACATCACACCGACTGGATCAGGCGGGTCTGACGGCTCCGGCGGTGGCGGGCTGAATATGGCTGGTATTCAGGCGCGTGTTTCCTCGGCGTTGAAGCGCGGCGATATCGCAATGGCGCTTGGTTTCATCATGATCCTTGTGGTCATGATGTTCCCGATGCCGCCTTGGTTGCTTGATTTCATGCTCGCCCTGTCGATCAGCTTTTCCGTGCTGATTTTGATGACGTCGCTATTCATTCAAAAACCGCTTGAATTCAATTCATTCCCGATGATCCTTCTGGTGGCAACCTCCTTGCGACTGGCATTGAATATTGCGACCACGCGTCTGATTCTCGGGCACGGCCACGAAGGCACCCATGCCGCCGGTGCAGTGATCGAGGCGTTCGGCAGTTTCCTGATCTCCGGCAACTTCGTGATCGGGATTATTGTCTTTGCCATTCTGGTCATCATCAACTTTGTCGTGATCACCAAGGGTTCGGGCCGTATCGCCGAGGTCGCCGCCCGCTTTACCCTTGATGCCATGCCCGGCAAGCAGATGGCCATTGATGCGGATCTGTCATCAGGTCTGATCAACGAAGAACAGGCCAAGGCGCGGCGTAAAGAACTCGAAGATGAAAGTTCTTTCTTCGGGTCTATGGATGGTGCATCCAAGTTCGTCCGTGGTGATGCGGTTGCCGGTATCCTGATTACCTTCATCAACGTGGTTGGCGGCATCATTATCGGCACCGCTCAGATGGGCTTGTCCCTTGCCGAAGCCACCGAAACATACACGATCCTGACAGTTGGTGATGGTCTGGTATCGCAGATCCCGGCCCTTATTGTATCGACTGCTGCCGGCCTTCTGGTCACCAAGGGCGGTCTTGACGGGGCGACGGAAAAGGCTGTTTTCGGCCAGATGAGCAACTATCCTGCGGCTCTTGGCGTTGCTGCGGCTCTGATGGGGGGGATGTCGCTTCTGCCCGGGATTCCGATGGTCTGGTTCCTCGGCCTTGCCATTGGTTTGGGCTATCTTGCCTATCGCATGGGTAAGAAACAAAAAGACAGTGCGGATCAGGTCGTCGCACAGGAATCCAAAGCCGCGGCAGACGCCGCCGCACCGCCGCCCGAAGAACCCATCGCCAACTCCCTTCGCATGGACTATGTGCGCCTTGAACTCGGGTATGGCTTGCTATCTCTGATCAGTACCGAACGCGGTCAGAAACTCACCGATCAGATCAAGGCACTTCGCCGTCAGCTTGCCGGTGACATGGGCTTTGTCATGCCGTCGGTCCGAATTCAGGACAACATGCAACTGCCCGCCAATACCTATGTGCTGCGGGTCAAGGAAATCGAAGCCGGCCGGGGTGATTTGCGCCCAAACATGTTGCTGGTGATGGACCCGCGCGGCGAGGAAATCACGCTTTCGGGTGAGAAGACGATGGAGCCAACCTTTAACCTGCCTGCCATGTGGATTGAACAGGGCATGAAGGAAGAAGCCATGTTCCGCGGTTATACAGTGGTTGATCCGCAAACAGTGATCACGACGCATATCACCGAAGTCATCAAAGATCACATGCCAGAACTTCTGTCCTATGCGGAAACCCAGAAGCTAATGGATGAACTTGATGACGATCAGAAGAAACTGGTCGAAGACATCGTACCGGGTCAGGTATCGGTCGGCGGTGTTCAGCGCGTTCTGCAAAACCTTTTGACCGAACGCGTGTCCATTCGTGATCTGCCGACGATTCTTGAAGGTGTGGCCGAGGCAACCGCCTTTACCCGCAATCCGACCTTTATGACCGAACATGTGCGTTCACGGCTTGCACGTCAATTATCGGATGTGAATACTAATATGGATGGTGTCATCCCGCTGGTGACCATGTCCCCGCAATGGGAACAGATTTTTGCCGAAAGTCTGGTGGGATCGGGCGAGGAAAAGCAACTTTCCATTCCACCAAGCCAGCTTCAGGAATTCATCAACAAGGTGCGCACCACGTTTGAACGGTTGGGCATGATGGGGGAATCACCCGTCCTTCTGACCAGTCCGGGCATTCGCCCTTATGTCCGTTCAATTGTTGAGCGTTTCCGCCCGACCACTGTGGTCATGTCGCAGAACGAAATTCACCCCAAGGCGCAACTTAAAACCCTGGGGCAAATCTGATGGTCCGCACCAAATCCATACGCCCGATGCCGGGCACAACCAGTAAGGAGGGCATAAATGCGTCTTAAGACCTTTACTGCCCCCACCATGACAGAAGCCATGGCGCTGGTTAAGGAACACATGGGATCTGATGCAATCATTGTATCAACACAGGATATCCCGGGAAGTGGCGTGCGCCTTACCGCCGCCCTTGACCATGATCCTGATTTCGATATCAATGATGATGGAACACATGCCCCTGCCCTGCAGGAACAACTTGATGCCGCAGAAGAAGCTTTGACCCGGCATAATTTTCCCGAACGGCTGCGCATTCGCCTGTGTGATCTGATGGCGCGCGAAACTGCTGCGGCCTCTGCCCAGCAATTGCTGGCCGGGGCACTTGATGAAATTTTCGATTTCTCGCCACTTCCGGAAAAAAATACGCCCCGTGCATTGGCCTTTGTCGGCCCGCCGGGGTCGGGCAAAACGTTGGCTGTTGCCAAAACCGCCGCCCGTGCTGTGATGAAAAAACGTAAAGTTGCGGTGATTACAACCGATTACAAACGTGCCGGAGGCATGGCGCAGCTTTCTGCATTCACCCGCATTCTAAGCATTGATCTGGTTCAGGCCAAATCAGCCGACGAACTCAAAGCCCGGTTTGGTGAAATTCGCGAAGCCGATATGATCCTGATTGATACAGCCAACTGCAATCCGTATCTCGAAAGTGAAATTGGCACGCTTTGTGAATTCCTTTCGGCAATACCAAACGAGACAATACTGGTTAATCCTGCGGGAATTGATGCAGATGAGTCTGCTGATATCGCCAATGCCTTTGCCGATGGCGGCGCGACGCGTTTGATGATATCACGCCTCGATGTTGCCGCCCGCCTTGGCGGTGCGTTATACGGGGCGGATTCAGGAAATCTTTCCCTTTGTAATGTAAGTATGACGGCACAGGTTGCGGATGGTCTGACAGCGCTTAGTCCCCTTGCCTTAGCCAAACTTCTCATACCGTCCCATCGCGCCAAAACCGCGAAACCGAGCTTCTCCGAGGTCATGAAATGACGACCAAGTCCGATGCCACACCAAAATCTGCCCCGCGTACCAGAGGCCGCAATGTTCTTGCCGTCGCATCTGGCAAAGGCGGCGTGGGCAAGACCTGGTTTTCCATTACCCTGACCCATGCCATGGTTCTCGAAGGGCACAAGGCATTGCTGTTTGATGGTGATCTTGGCCTTGCCAATATTGACATCCAGCTTGGCCTGATGCCCAAACATGATCTGGGCGGGGTTATCGCCGGGCGCATCAGCCTTAAGGACGCCATCACGAAATTCCCTGATGGCGGCTTTGACATCATTGCTGGGCGCAGCGGTTCGGGCAGTCTTGCCAATCTTCCAGCCACCCGACTTCAGGCTCTGTCTGATGACCTTATCCAGACAGGGAAATCCTATGACAAGGTTCTGATCGACCTTGGTGCCGGTGTGGATCAGGGTGTGCGTCAGATGACCGGCCTTGCCAATACCGTCATTGTCATCACCAATGGTGACCCGACGTCTTTGACGGATGCCTATGCCTTTATCAAGATCACCCATATGGCCCGACCAAAAACCGATATCCGGGTTGTGGTCAATATGGCCAAGGATAAAAAAGAAGGTCAGGCGATCTATAACAAGTTGCTGAAAGCCTGCGAGGGATTTTTGAAAATTTCCCCGCCTTTGTTGGGTGTTATTCGCTCAGATACGCGTGTATCGGAATGCATTCGCAATCAGACACCGCTTTTGATGCGTCATCCAAATTGCGATGCAGCCCACGATATAGAGGCCATCGCGCAGACCTTGCTCGAGGAATAATTTGTCATGACCCTGCCGCCGCAAGCCATATCGCCAGGCCCTTCTGTCGGTGGACAGGCTTCGGCTGGCACCAGCGGCCAAGGCGGCCAGGCGGGCACACCGGCACAGGTCACAGCAACCGTCACCAACGACACGCCGCAAAAAGTCGCGGCGGCAATTGCGAAATTACCGGTGGAAACCCTGCTTCAGGCAAGGGTCCAATCGCAATCGGGAAACCAGTTGACCCTTGCGACTGCACTAGGTCAGGTCACGGTTAAGGTGCCAACTCAACTTCCATCCAATCTGGGTGATTTAATTTGGGCACGCATTCCGACCGCAAACCAGACAACAGCGCAAATGCCAGGCGGCGGAACAACAACCCCTGCCGATGGCATGCGTCTGCAATTGCTTCCCCAAACTTTGACACCCGGTGCAACCGCCACCGGAAGTGCCATAACAGCCGGTAACATCACCGGCAGTACCCTTACCCCCGGCCAGACGTTTTCGGCGGTGACCACATCGGTCCTTACCATGCCCAACGGAACCCAGCTTCCTGTCGGCAGCCAGACACAGGTGATTTTCCTTGGGCAGGGAACTGTCACCGCACAACAGGCCGCACAGGTCCTCAACCCTGCCGCCGGCGGTGCGGCCACCGCCGCAATGACAACCGCACCAAACCAGACGGTTTTGCTTCAGGCCGGCGGACAATCCTCATCCGCCCTGCTTTTGACCGGCACGGTTTTACCATCCGACAGTCCCGAAGCCCGCATGTTGCCAAACGGCTTTACCGCCTTGCGCACATCAGCAGGTATTGTCGGCATCAAACTGCCGATGCCTGCCCCAACGGGTGCGACATTGTCCTTTAGTGTCGATGCATCGGGCAGTGGTCGCGTTGCCACATCCATGCCCATGACAGAGGCTGATTTGATGATGCGGGGTCAAACTGCGGCCTTGTCACGCGACTGGGGCAGTCTGCAACAGGCCATCAGTGCATTACAGCAACATGATCCGGGTGCGGCGTCATCATTGATGAACAACCTGCCACAAGCAGGCCCTAAACTAACCGCGACCATGATGTTCTTCTTTGCCGCGATGACCGGACCGGGTGGCAATTTGCGCGGCTGGCTGGGCGATCGTGCAGCAAACAGCCTTGCTGCACTTGGCGATACAGATGGTGCTGGCGGACTGAAAAGGCTTGAAGGTGATTTTGGTCATCTGCGCGGCATGGCCGCAGAAGAACGCCCCGATGGCTGGCGTGTTATGGCAATGCCGTTCAACATGGGCGACAAAATTGAACAGCTGCAACTCGGCTGGCGCCATGGGGACCGGGAAAACGAAAAAGGCGAAAAGGAAGAGCCCGGTACGCGCTTCCTGCTTGATCTATCCTTTAGCGAGGTCGGCCACACCCAGCTTGATGGCTTGGTCAAAGGCGAAGAAAGCACATTTGACCTGATCATCCGCACCGAGAATCCGCTTAAACCCCATAACCGCGACGACATCCGCGGCATCTTTCGCGATGCGTTACAAATATCTGGCTACAAGGGCCATATGGTGTTTCAGGATGGTTCACGCTTTGTCGAAATTGGCCCGCTTGCGGACGATGATGGCCCAAATTCTCATCACGGAATTGAGGCGTGATACTTTAACGCTTTCGCCCCCTCCAAAATGAAGCCTTTTATGGATGCACGCAGGCGCTTATTCTTTTAGCTTACAGCGGCACAACCACGGTAATTAAGACATGCTTGAAATCTTCCAGCGCCGAAACCTTATCCTGACCGAACCCAACCCCGGGCCGCAGATTGATTATGTCGTGACGCTGCAAAGCAATTTGACCGGTGCAGACAATGTCTTTCCCGCGCGTATGACGCTGCGATATGTTCCGGACCGGTTGATCCTTAAAACCAATACGCTTGCCGAATATTACGCCGAGATTGCCAATATTCCGTTTGAGAATTTTGAAAGCTCCGCAGTTCTGTTGATGGATGATTTCAACAACGAACTGGTGCCCCGCTGGATCAGCCTGCGTCTGGACAAACAAACCGCCGATAACGACCAAATTTTCCATCACGAAACCGCACTCGAAGATCGCCAGCCCAAATGGGGCAACCCGCGCCTTCTGGATCGGTTAGAACGCTACTAAATCCGGTCATAGGCCAATCGTTTCGGTCTAGCGGAACGGATTGCCATGCACCCATTGGGTCAGGGAATAGCGCAGGCCCGCCGTGGTCGGGGCGACCCGATGCAAAACAAAACTCGGAAAGAAAATCGCGGTTCCGCGTGTCATCGGCGCATCAAAAACATGGCCCGCCGGATTGAGCTGCAATGCACCGCCTTCATACTCATCGGGATCTGACAACTGGATCACGAGGGTCATTTTGCGCCGCCGTGCGACGTCAGATGCGCCAACATCACTGTGCCAGTCATAGTGACCGCGTTGATCACCGGAATAGCAGGCGATTTGGGCATCTTCGGCAAAATCGGTCAGCATGAAGTCAAACACGTTGCGGTTTACATCTGCGACCAAATCAATGATCCGACGCGAAACAACCGGTTCTTGTTCTTCGTTAAACCATGTGATTTTTGACCGACGGATATGCGCGGCTGTTTGCCCCTGAACAAGGCCGCCGTCGTCCATCTCATGGGCGAAACCTGTGATCAGGCGATCACAGGTGGCTGCATCCAGTGCGTCGGGAACAATTGCATACATTTCTTCGGGAAACATGCACGACATTCTCCATGCCGCGTGGGCCATTTTATGGCAAAGACCCAAGAAAATTCTTTGCGGTAGGATGCTATAGGGCCAAACGGCCAGATTGACCAGAACATTTGCCACATGGCAAAGGTACGTTAATCAAGTGCAATCACCCTGCCGTTTGCCGCCTGCCCATCTTCAGGGTCATGGGTCACCATCAGGGTCGGTAAGCCATTCTGGCGTGCAAGGTCAAACACAAACGATCTGATTTGATCGCGCAATCCACGATCAAGTTTTGAAAATGGCTCATCAAGCAACAAAACACCGGGTTCAGACAGCAACACCCGCATCAAGGCAACACGCGCGCGCTGCCCGCCGGATAAAGTCGCCGGATCACGGTCAGAAAATCCGGCCAACCCCGCACTTTCAAGTGCCCCGGCAACCCGTGCACGTCGTTCTGTTTTTCCCCTGATGGAGGATGGCAGCGCAAACGCCAGATTGCCACCAACCGATAAATGCGGAAACAGCAAATCATCCTGAAACAAAATGCCGACATGCCGATCCTGCGGCGCCAAGCCATCCAGCACAGTATCGTTCAGGCGAACAACGCCCTGCACATCAAAAACCGGGGGTAATGTGCCACAAATATGCCCCAGAAGGCTGGACTTCCCCGACCCGCTTGGCCCCATAAGGGTGACGATCTCGCCCGGTGCGATCACAAGATCAACATCCACCAGCAACCGATCCCCCAACCGGATCGATAGATCACGCAGCTCAAGGCCGCTTTTCATCTGCGTATTGCTCATGCCACCTTCATATCTTGTTGTTTCCACCCATGCCACGGCGCCGTGCAAATAGAATTGCAGGGATCAGCAATGCCAAGGCAAAACCGGCAAAGGGCAACATCATCTGCAACAACCCATATATGCCAATCATCCGGCGATCACCACCTGTTGCCAGTGCCACGGCCTCGGTCGTCACGGTTGCGAACCGTCCCGCCCCGATCAGAAGTGTTGGCAAATATTGCCCCACGGTCACCGCAAGCCCAACCGCCATCGCCGTAAGGACAGCACGGGTCAATAGCGGCAATCGGACCTGCCAAAACACCCGGTTTGGTGATGCCCCAAGGCACAAAGCGGTTTGCCCATAGCGCGGATCAAGTGCGCGAAACGGATCAGACAGCGACAAAAACACGTACGGCAGAACAAAAACAAGATGTGCGAGAACCACTGAAAACAATGTGCGGTCCAACCCGACAAGGGTGAAAAACACCTGAAGGCCAAACATGAAACTGATCTGGGGCACCAAAAGCGGCAAGTATATCAGCCACATGACGCGCTTGCGCGGTCGAAAACCGGTGCGCACTTCATTTTCCAGACATCCCAAAACCAGTGCAATGGCGACAAGAACGCTGGGCACACCGATCATTAATGTCACGGCAAGACTATCGCCAAGCGCGTCAAACTCGCGCGCCCAAAGTCGCAGGCTGAAGTTGCGCGGCAAGACATCAGGAAAAGCCCAGAACCCGGCAATGCTCCAGACCAAAAGAACCACCAGCCCAAGGATCACAGCACCAGCAGCAACAATCGCCAATATGGCCGCCCCGTGACGCAGCCAGCCGTCATGGGCCAAGCGCCTGCCATCAACAGCCCAGTTACGCCCCAGCGCACCAACGATCTTTTCCCCGCCAATCCAGACACCCATGGCGACCAAAACGATCCCTAACTGCAAAACCGCGCCGCTTGATGCCATGAAACGATACGACAAATCCGGGTCAGACAGCCAACCAAGGATACGCACGGCCAGTGGGGCGGGGGTTGTCGGGGCTAAAATGATCGCAACATCAACCACAGACGTCGAATAAGCCAGAACGGCCAGAACCGGCAGACGAATTTGCGGATAAATGCGCGGCAAGGTGACCTTGAACCATCCGGTGACACGACCATAACCAAGGCTGGCAGTAACCTGTGCGGTGCGATCTGTATCGGCCTGTGGCAAGGCTGCCAAAGTCATCAAGAATAAAAACGGGATTTCCTTGATCACCAAACCGACAATCATCGCAAAACCAAGCGGATCATGGATAATCGCCAGATCAGGCGGGCGGTCCCACCCGGCAACCTGCGCAACCAGCCGGGCAATCCATCCCGATGGTGCGATCAGAAACGCCAAACCAAAGGCCGCCGTTGCGTGCGGGACGGATAAAATCGGCGACAGTAACCGCTGGAGCACCCGAAACACGCGGGTGCCCTGCCATGCGGCACAAAACAGCATGACAATCACGACCGAGATCAATGTCGCGGCAAGGCCATTGATCAGTGACAACCGAATGGAGTGATCCAAACCCGGCTGGGTCAGCAATGCCCGCCACGGCTCAAGACTGGCCCCATCGCCCCCCAAGGCCGGCAGAATGCCAAAGGATGGTAAAATGGTCCCGATCAGCCCGGCGGAAACCGGGCCGACCATAAAGAAAAGGGTGATGATCGGCACAAACCGCAGCATGTGCGATTACTGCACCACGCCATAGCGTTTCTGCCATTCGGTTTCGACCAAGCTCATCCAACTTGGATGGGGTTCGGGCAGAACCGTACCGCGTTCAGCCGGTGACAGGGATGCGATCCCAAGATCGAGGTTGGCAAAGGCGTTTTGCATATCGGCGGGCAGCTTATCCATCGCAAGGACGGTATCCGCCCCCCAATATTGCGGGTCCTGTTTGCGCAATTGTGCCTCGGGCGACATCAGAAAATCTGCCAGAACCACCGCACCAGCCTTGGCCGACGCGTTATAGGGAACGGCGACAAAGTTGGTATTGCCCAACGTGCCGGTGTCAAAGACATAGGACCGGACAGTATCGGGAAGCTCAAATGCCTCAATCGCCGAAGATACCTCGCCTGAGCTAAATGAAAACGCGATGTCGACTTCGTTATCGGCCAGAAGGGTGCGCATAGCCGCCCCGTTTTGCGGATAGGCCTGTCCATTGCGCCACAACAGCGGCTGTAAATCTTCAAGGTATCCCCAAAGTGGTGTCAGAACCTTTTGCGCGTCCACTTCGTCGGCAGGCTGCTGCAACACTTTCGGGTCGTCAACAACCTCGGTCAAAACCTGTTTGAGGAAGGTCGAACCCATATAGTTTGGTGGTTGTGGGTAGGTAAACCGTCCGGGATGTTTTGCCAGCCATTCAAGCAATGCCTGTGCTGATTTAGGCACGCTATCAAGCTTTGCCGTATCATAATAAAAACTGACCTGTGCCATCCCCCATGGGGCTTCAAGTCCATTGGTCGGGACGGTAAAATCATTGATCACGGTTGGCTTACCTTTGACATCGACATAGTCAAAGTTTGGCGTTTCCTCGACCCATGGACCAAACAGCAAATCATTGCGCTTCATCGCGGCAAAGTTTTCACCATTAATCCAGATCAGATCAACCGCACCGCCATCATCAACACCTGCGGTCTTTTCCGACAAGACCTTGGTCACTGCATCGGCAGTATCGGTCAATTTAACCTGAACAACCTCAACGCCATAGAGTTCAAGAACCTGACCACCAGCCCATGCGATATAATCATTGATGCGTGGTTCTCCGCCCCACGCGTGCCAATAAACGGTTTGCCCCCGCGCTTGTTCAAGAACCGATTGCCAATTTCCAACATCAGGTGCCGGGTCAGCAACAGCAGACATTGGCATCGACGCTGCGGCAATACTAGCTGCCACTGCAAAACCTGAAACGAAACTGCGCATCTTTGACCGCATCCTAAATGATCCCTTTGTCTGATAACCAACCGAACCGCAACACCCGCGACAGGCACGCCCGTTAGGTTAGCCGATTGTTTTTGTTATGGTCATTTTTTCAACACTCGGACGCCAAAAGCAATTCACGCTTGCGTTAGATGCTGTGCCCTCACATTTTATCTGCAATCGACCATGTGCCAATAATACCTGTTTGGGAAAAAAATCATGTTTGAATGGATCAGTGATCCTCATATGTGGATGGGTCTTGCGACCCTGACTGCGCTTGAAATTGTTCTGGGGATCGACAATATCGTTTTCCTGTCGGTCATTGTTTCCAAACTCCCGCAAAAACAGCAGGCTTCTGCGCGGCGGATCGGTCTTATTGGTGCCATGGGCATGCGGCTTGCGCTTCTGGCCTGCATTGCGTGGGTCATGGAACTCACCACCCCGCTGTTCTCCGCCTTTGGCAAAGAGATCAGTGGGCGTGATTTAATCCTGATTATCGGGGGGCTATTCCTGATTGCCAAGGCGTCCAAGGAAATCCATCACAGCATTGACGAACCCGAAGAACACGGTCCGGGGAAAATAATGTCGGGCTTTGCCATGACCATCGCACAGATCATGTTGCTCGATATCATTTTTTCACTCGACAGCGTGATCACAGCCGTTGGTCTGGTTGATCACATCTCAATCATGATGATTGCCGTGGTTTTGTCTGTTCTGGTGATGCTAGTCGCAGCTAAGACCATTGGAGAATTTGTCGAAAAGCATCCATCGGTCAAAATGCTTGCGTTGTCTTTTCTCATTCTGGTTGGTTTCGTGCTGTTGCTTGACGGGCTCGCAATCCACATCCCGAAAGGCTACATCTACTTCGCAATGGCATTTAGCCTATCGGTCGAGACGCTGAACCTTCTGAACAGGAAGCGAAAACTCAAACGCCGCGCGCAAGAGAGTACATAATGCAAAAAGTTGCTCCCCCTCAGTGTTTACAGAATGCCTTTGACGAACATGGTCTTGGCGATATCGATGTGTTCTCTTTTCCCGATGGCACCCATTCCGCCGCAGATGCTGCCGCCGCAATCGGATGTGACATCAGCGAGATCGGAAAATCACTGGTCTTCGTCACCGAGCCAGGACGACCGGTGCTGATCATCATGAACGGTGCCGATCAGGTCGATGAACACCGCGCAGCAGGCTTGATCGGCCTTCCAATTCGCAAGGCAACCGCACAGGAAGTCCGCGAACTGACTGGATATGCCATCGGCGGCGTGCCGCCATTTGGCCATGCCAAACCCGTTGAAACGCTGCTTGATCAAAAGCTTTTGACAAAAAAGACCATCTGGCTGGCCGCAGGCACGCCCAAAACCGTGTTTGCACTCGCACCAAATGAATTGCGACGGGTAACCGGGATCGAAACCGGGGTGGATATTGCCGCTTAAAACACCATCCCCAAAAACAGACAATATCTACTTGAGCGTGTATTAATTTTATCGTCTTCTTGTTTAGTGTTGCCAGATATCAACGGCATCATCCAAACCCAAACTTGGATATGAGGAAGACGATAAGATGAACTCTGCCATCAAGAAACTTGCCGCCGTCATTGGCTTGGCAATCTTAAGTGCCTGCGCGTCCCCTGCTGAATTTCAAAATATGACCGTCACAGAAGGCGTTGATACTGCGCAAGCAGAGACATCTTCATATCACGGGAACATTACCGTATCGCGCGTTAAAGGCGGTGAAGAAACCAACCCCATGTGGACCTCGGAAATCAGCAGTCAGGCTTTTGAAAAGGCCTTGATTGCTTCTCTTGAGAACACCGGTCTTCTATCAAAGCTCGAAGGCGATGCACCCTATGAACTGCGCGTAACCTTACTGGAAGTCGATCAACCGATCTTCGGTCTTGATTTGACCGTGAAGACGCTCATTCGGTATGAAGTTATCGACAAACAAAGTGGCAAAACCATTTTTGATCAGAATATCCCAGCTGATCACACCGCAACCTTTGGTGATTCACCCTTTGCAATTCAGCGGTTACGCCTCGCCAATGAAGGTGCTGCGAAAAACAATATAGCTACTTTCATTGACATGCTGATTGACAAGGAACCCGAACTTTCCGGGGAAAAGGTCGCGTCTACATAAGTCCGTCATCACGGGTGGCCGAACGCATGCCAATTTCGTCGAGTTCTTCCTGTTCTTTACGATCTTCTTCCGCGCGTTCGGCTTCTACCCGATTACGTTCTGCAATCTCGACCGTTTTCATGTCCTTAAAAGCATCTGCCACTTCCTCGCGAAAGGCGTCAATCTTGCGTTCCTGTTCGGCAATGTGCCCGTCCAATGCTTCGCGTTCGGCAATGACCGCATTGGCAAAACTGGCATAAGCAAACCCGACCAGTTCGGGATTCTCGGATGCTATTTTCTGTTCGGCAATCAGCGCCTGTGCGAGGGCTTCTTTTTCCGAAATCAGGTTTTCAAGCACCCCCATCATCTCGCCCAGCTCACGGCGCTTGTCATCAAGCGTCCATTTACGCATGCGCAATAGGGTTTTGAAATCCTTGGCCATGGCGCGTTACCTATGTCTGGTAAAACATGCGGTGTGCTGAATACTCATTCACCACCCCCGCCTTTGGCGTTATTTTGCTCGCGGCGAAGCGCCCGTTTGGCTTCGTTCAGGTCCTGCTCGTTCCCGCGATTGGAACTGCTGGTGACCTTGGAACGTGGTTCGCGGGGTTTAAGAATGGGTCCTGTTGACGGTGGCGGCGCGGGTGCGGCACCGGGCAACTCATTGGGTGCCATTTGCCCCGTTGCTGCGGGTCCACGGCCACCTGCCACACCATTTTGCGCCATCTGGGGCGCATCATCCTGCGGTGCGACCAGATCAAGGCGGCGCGCAAGATCAAGATACCCATCATTGAGCCGCATGCATTCTGTTTTGCGCTGTTTGAGGAATTCCTCAATCAAGGGGAAATAATGGATTGCTTCATCAACCTTTGGATCTGTTCCCTTTCGATAGGCGCCCAACCGGATCAATTCTGCCATATCGTCATAGGTTGCCAGCAACTGGCGGGCACGCGAAACGATCTGGTTTTCGCCCTCGGTGTTACAGCCGGGCATCGTACGCGAGACACTGCGCAGGATGTTAATCGCCGGATAACGGCCCTGCTCGGCGATAGAGCGGTCCAGAACCACGTGACCATCCAGGATACCGCGCACCGCATCTGAAATCGGCTCGTTATGATCATCACCATCCACCAGAACGGTAAACAGTCCGGTGATCGATCCCTGTCCCGGTCCACCGGGGCCAGCACGTTCCAACAAACGGGGTAATTCGGCAAATACGGTTGGGGTATAGCCCTTTGACGCGGGCGGTTCGCCGACCGACAGGCTGATTTCACGCTGGGCCATGGCAAAGCGGGTAACGGAATCCATCATACACAGCACATCACGCCCGACATCGCGGAAATATTCCGAAATCGCCATGGTCATATAGGCTGCCTGACGGCGCATCAATGGTGGCTCGTCCGAAGTTGCCACAACAACCACCGATCGACGCAATCCTTCTTCGCCCAGATCATCCTCGATGAATTCACGGGCTTCACGGCCACGTTCCCCAATCAACCCGACCACGGAAACATCGGATGTGGTATGGCGCGTCATCATCGACAGCAGGCTTGATTTACCAACGCCTGACCCGGCAAAAATGCCCATACGTTGCCCCCGGCAACAGGTCAGGAACGTATTCATCGCCCGAACGCCAAGATCAATCTTGCCCGCGACACGCTGGCGTGAATGGGCCGATGGCGGCATGTTGCGGATCGGATAGGCCTGTTGCCCCTCGCTCAGCGGTCCTTTGCCGTCAACCGGCTGACCAAATGCATTGACCACACGGCCAAGCCAGCTTTCATCGGGATAGACCTGCGGTTGGGTATCGGCCAGTTCAACTTCGCAGCCAATGCCGATCCCGTCCAGAATACCAAACGGCATCAACAGTGCGCGTTCATTGCGAAACCCGACGACTTCGCAGACGACGGCTTCGCCATCGCGACGCTTGACCTTACACCGGTCGCCGACAGACAGCGCGCCTTCAACACCACCGATTTCAACCAATAGACCCAAAACAGCGGTCACCCGCCCGACAACACGGTAATCGGGGATGCGGCGAAGATCTGCGATAATGTTGCGACCGATCTGGAACACGTTTAGGGGCTTTTCCGGTTACTGTTGCTTTTACTGGGCGTCATATCGACAGTGACCCGATATCAATCAGAATGACAATTGCCGGTTGGGGTGGCAAATCGAGCCGCGTCGTACCAAATATATAGGCATAATTGGCGTTAAAAAGCTGTGTATACGGAAAATTCGCAAAAAAAATCATTTGCGCCCCTTGTTGGTTAACGCCGCAAACCGTTGGGAAGTCTCGCATTCCGCCTCCGAGTCGCATTCGGAGATGAAAAAAAGTTAACAAGATCCGACTCGGCTGCTTGCCACGAGTCGCAAAGCAACGTATCGTTAACGGAATGGGATAAAATTTCCCGACCGACAATCGTTGGGGCGCTTGTCGAATAACCGGATAAACACGGACTTATTGCGGAACACGGTAACGGAGCAGAAACATGCGGGTGCTGCTGGTTGAGGATGACAACACCTATGCTGACAGCATTGAGCTGATGCTCAAGTCTGAAGGCATGGTAATCGATACAACCGACCTTGGCGAAGATGGCCTGGAGATCGGTAAGCTTTATGACTACGACATTATTCTGTTGGACCTGATGCTGCCAGATATTGATGGCTACGAGGTCCTCAGACGTTTACGCGATGCACGCGTCGACACCCCCGTTCTTATCCTTTCGGGGCTGACGGAAACCGAAGACAAGGTCAAAGGCCTTGGGTTCGGCGCTGATGACTATCTTACCAAGCCGTTCGAAAAAAGCGAACTTCTGGCACGCGTACAGGCAATTGTTCGCCGTTCACGTGGCCATGCCCAGTCGATGATTGCGACCGGAAAACTCAATGTGAACCTGGATGCTCGTACTGTCGATGTCGACGGATCACCACTGCATCTGACCGGTAAGGAATATGGCATTCTTGAATTGCTGTCGCTGCGTAAAGGCACGACACTGACCAAGGAAATGTTCCTCAACCACCTGTATGGTGGCATGGATGAGCCGGAACTCAAGATTATTGACGTTTTTGTCTGCAAACTGCGTAAGAAAATTCAGTCTGCAACCAAAGGCGACAACTACATCCATACGGTTTGGGGCCGGGGCTATGTCCTGCGCGATCCTGACACCAACAGCGCTGCGGCCTGATCTTGCCCTTTCCCAAAGCACGATGGTGCTGGGAAACGTTGCGCGAGTGCCCGTAATCAAAAAACGCCCCGGATCTGCACCGGGGCGTTTTTGTATCTGGACCATATTGCATTAGGCCCAAGATGGCCCCGAACTCCGACCGACTTTAGGGCAGATGAACAATCGGGTGAACGATCCCGCTTACCTGCAGCCAGTCGATCAATTCAAACAGTGGCACCACCATCAAAAACACCAAGCCATCACAAAGTGTCCGCCACAAAAGTTTGGGTCGAATATTAAGTGTTTCCATATCTTGCCATGCTGAAAACCGGGGCCCGAAACGCGGCACGTCAGCCTGATACGCAACAAACGCATTGCCAAAAATTTCAGCCAAGGCGCGTTCTTCACGCAGGATCACGGGTAAAAACACAGCAATAGCCACCAGAACAAACAACAGTGTCATCAAAAGACTGCCGGTCTGCGCACCAATCCCCGCCGCACCAATAAAACTGAAAACATAAAGCGGATTGCGACTGACTGAATAGGGTCCGCTATCGGTAAGTTCCTGAGCCTTTCGGCCACCGATATAAAGCGTGCACCATGCCCGCCCCAGAATGGCAATCGCAATCAAAAGCACCCCGGCGGTTTCAACAGCTTCATGGGTAAACATCCCCACAGCAGCATTTGACTGTATCAGGGGCAATGCCCCTATCATGAGGACAGAAAGGCAGCTGATCGCCAACTTACGACGACGTTGCAGATCAGTTAACGCCTTGCGCGGTGCTGCGGCAGTGGAAGAAGAAATCATATTCGTTTCCGACTTTCAGTTCATCACCGAACAGTCGGCAATGAACCGGCTGTCGGTTATTTTTTGTCGTCCGGTTTCCCGAAACGGGACCGATCATAGGTCGATGACGGGCGGGCCGTCCCGCCGGCACCACCTGTATTCCCCGTCCCGCTTGAGGGCCGCGGCGGCGTGCCACCGGCACCAGTACCGGTTGTACCGGTTCCTGCGGTGCCAAGCGGCCGACGATAGGTAGAACCCGTCGAACCAGTCCCGGACGTCCCTGTTGATCCCGGCCGTGCTGTAGAACCCGTACCAGTCGAACCTGACGGCTTACTGAACGAACTGCCTGTACCGGTTGTCCCGGTCCCAGATGGACGGGTGGTCGTGCCCGTCGTTCCCGGACGCGCCGTTGTTCCGGTTGTCCCTGTTGTCGTCGGGCGCGCTGTTGTACCAGCCGTACCTGTCGTACCGGCGGTGCCAAACGGACGTGCGGTCGTGGAACTTGTTGTGGGGCGGGTAGTTGTAGTTGTCGCGCCTGCCGTACCCGGTGCTGCCGGACGGGCAGCCGTCCCGGTCGCAGCACCTGCCGCCGTTTGCATATGTTTGGGCTTCTGGAAGGTAAGACCACCGGTTGCCGCACCACTTGATGCCGCAGCAGTCCCACCGGCCTGTGCTTTTTCAAGGGCTGTCAGATCAACTTCCGGTGCGCCCGGACGGTTGAGCTGATAAATACCGCGCTGACGTGCGAGCGGTTTGAACTTATCTGAAATACCCAGAACTGTTTCCGCACCACCAAGGAACAGGAAACCGTCATCTGGCATCAATGCCGAAACGCGGGCAAGAACATCGCTTTTGGTCGGTTGATCAAAATAGATCAACACGTTACGGCAATAAACGATATCGAACTGCCCCAGCGGACGGAAATCTTCCAGAAGGTTGAATTCCTTGTACTGAACCTTGGACCGGATATCGGCTGAAATCTGCCACTGGTCTTCTTTTTTCTGGAAATATTTGACCAGAAGATTGATCGGAAGGCCCCTTTGGACTTCGAACTGGGAATACATCCCTGCCCGTGCCTTGGTCAAAATCTCGCGCGAAATATCGGTTCCGATAATTTCAACACGCCACCCTGAAAGCTGACTTTTGAATTCATCCAAAATCATCGCCAGCGAATAAGGTTCCTGCCCCGAAGACGCCGCAGCACACCAGATGCGCAAATGACGTTTCGACGCACGCGCCTTGATCATGTGTGGCAGAACAACATGTCGGAACTGATCGAATGGTTTGGTATCGCGGAAAAAGAAGCTTTCATTGGTTGTCATCGCATCGACGACATCTTCAACCAGTTGGCGGTCGCCGCCACGCATGGCACCGATCAACTCGCCCAAATCTTTCATGCCGCGCTTACGCGCAATCGGCATCAGCCGGCTTTCGAGCAGATAAGTCTTGTCCTCACTCAGAACGAGCCCGGACTTTGACTTTATCAGTCTGCTTACGAAATCGAAGTCTTCCGGCTTCATCATTGTGGGTTAACGACCCCCCGCGAATTTTTTAATATAGGCCGCAATTCCGCCGACCGGCAGAACAGCAGAACAGATACCAGCATGCGCTGCTGCGCCCGGCATCCCCCATACAACACTGCTTTGTTCGTCTTGTGCCACAACCATTCCCCCGGCACCGACAACAGCACGTCCACCAAGCATACCATCCTGTCCCATTCCGGTCAGTATCGCGGTCAGAATATTTCCACCATAACTTTCAACGATACTGCGCAACATCGGATCGACCGACGGGCGGCAGAAGTTTTCTGGTGGATTTTGGTTCAGCTTGATATGGCGCGACGCACCGCGCCCTTCCACTGTCATGTGGTAATCACCCGGCGCAAGATAAACCTGTCCACCAACAATAGGCATCCCATTTTGACCTTCCTGACACTTAAGTCCAGTCAAGCGGGTAATATGTTCCGCCAAAATCGTCGTAAAGGTCGCAGGCATATGCTGGGTAATGAAGATTGGCTGACGCACACCGGCGAGCCCGCGCAACACTTCAAACAATGCTTGCGGCCCCCCGGTCGAACTGCCGATGGCAATCACTTCAACGTTCAGACGTTTTTCCGGCAACAACGATACGGCTTTACCGCCACCAACACGTGCCCGTGTCGGCGCAGGAGCAGAAGACCCGCGCGCTGTGTTTGGCCGTTGTTGTTTGGGTGCTGGCGCTCTTGCGGCCGGGGTTGCCGATGGCTTGGCCGGGGCTGGAACACTCGGCTTTCCGGGTATGGCCGGTTTGGCAACGGCAGCCCTGCCCGCCGTATTTCCGACAGCAATGGCAGCATCGCGAATAAGCCCCCCGGGATCACGCGGCGCACCTTGCACGCGCGGATTTCCCGGCACTGTCGCCGCACGCTGGCCCGGATCGACTGCGCGAGCAGACTGCGGTGATTGCGACGAAGGTGCAGGCTGGGCTGGTGTTTGCGGCGTTGGGCGCATTTGCACCTGTTGCGGACGCGGATGCTGCTGCATCGGACGCGGCCGCAATTCGGCGGTAAACCGTTTGCGCTGAATACGTCCGACTTTTTGCATCTGCTGATGCTCGACCGACATTTGAGCACGGAACGGTGCCTGATCCTTATCGTGCTTGTCATCCGAAGTAGGAGTACCGGCGGCCGCATCCTCCCCGGCTTCAGGATCTTGGGGTGCCTGTGGATCAGCCTCAACGGGGTGCTCCGCAGCCGCCTCTAATGCCGCGTCTTCCTCGGCACGGGCGAGAGCATGTGCTTCCTCGACTTCGAGCATCTTGCGACGCTGCTCGGCCCATGCCTTTACCTTGTCGAGAAGTTCGGCCCGGAAGCCTTCGCCGACATTGAGGTCTTTTGCTGAACTGGGCTTGGGAATGTAGTCAACCGCGCCAAGGGTCATTGCCTGAAAACTGATGTCGGCATTCCGCTTGGTCAGGGTGGAAGCCATGATCACCCGCACTGTCGGGTCAATTTCCAACAGTTTTGGCAAAGCCGTTAGCCCGTCCATCACCGGCATCTCGATGTCGAGAACCACGACCTCAATGCCACCGCCTTCCATGACCGCAAGGGCTTCTTCACCATTATTGACCGAGCCCACGACGTTGATTTCGTCGTCTTCGGCCATCATGCGTGTCACAAGCCCCCGCACAATCGCGGAGTCATCGACAATCAGGACTTTGTAAGGCGAATGGACAGGCACTTCTTCCACGTAGCAGCATCCCCGCTAGACTCTCAGGAGATCAAGGACAGATTGCCAAGACGGCAACATCAAAACAGGCGATCTAAATCAGACCAACCTGTTCAAATTTTGCCTGAATGATCTCGCTGTCGAACGGTTTCATGATGTACTCATTCGCACCGGCTGTGATGGCTTCCTGAATATGCTCCAGGTCGTTTTCCGTCGTGCAGAAGACAACCACCGGCTCATCCCCACCTGGGGATGCCCGAAGTTCTCGCAGGAAATCAATCCCGCTTTTGATCGGCATGTTCCAATCAAGCAGCACCGCGTCGGGCATATCTTCAAGGCACTTTTCAAGTGCCTCCTGACCATCGACTGCTTCAACAACCTCGAAGCTCATTTCTTCGAGGATGCGGCGCGCGACCATTCGGATGACTTTTGAATCATCGACGACGAGACAACTCTTCATCGACTTCCTTCTCGTGTTTCTAGGTCGTTAAGCCAAGAACGGCATCGCACCGGACGCATTAAGGCGCCCGGCACAGTATCCAAGATCAGACAGCCTGCTTTACTGCAGCATTAAAATCAAGCAGTCGCGTCACATCAAGAATAACCAAAAGCTTTTTATCCAGCCGGAAAATTCCATCGGAAAATTCCCGCCAGCGTGCATCAAGGGTTGCCGGGTTCTGTTCAAACGCCTTTTTAGGCACGCTGAGAACTTCTCCCACCTGATCAACCATCAAACTGTAAAGTTCGCCACCTTGATCAACAACGATGCTCATGCCCGGATCTTCGTCTTCCTTGTCACGAAGCCCCAAACGTTTGCGCACGTCAATTGCGGTAACGATACGCCCGCGCAGGTTCAGCGAACCCGCAACTTCGGGCGGTGCAAGTGGAATGCGCGTAATACGCTGCGGCCCCAAAACATCCTGAACCGTCAGAACCGGAATACCGAAAAGCTGTTTGCCGATATACGCGGTGACAAAATCCTTGGTGTCACCGCGAAGATCAAGAGCTGCCCCACGTTCATGGCTCGGGACAAGTGCCTTATTGTCACTCATTTGGAAAATCTCCCGATTAAATGGTGCTCAATGTCTGGATCAACGTCGAGACAAGCGCATCACGGTCAAATTTGGCCACATAATCGCTGAAGCCAACCTGGCGACCGCGCTCGAAATCTTCGTCTTTCGTATGCGACGACAGGGCAATGATCGGAGTCTCGCCCCAAAGCTCGTCATTCTGCAATGCTTCAGCAAACTCAAAGCCGTTCATACCGGGCATTTCGATATCACTGATGATCGCATCAAAGACTTCGCCACGGTTTTTAAGTTCCATGGCCTGCTCGGCATTTTCAAGTGCCGTCACACGGAACCCGGCAACCGAAAGCATCGGCGTCAGAAGGTTACGGAAGAACGGGCTGTCGTCAATCAGAAGAACACGCTTCTTCTCGCCACCATTTTCTTCGGTCCCGAACCAGTCACTAAAGGCCAGTTCAAGATAATACCCCGCATCGATCAGATCGGTTGCCTTGCCGTCAATCACGGCCGAGCCAACCAGACCATCCTGATCCGCCGTCAATTCAACATTCAGCACGTCATCGACGATATCAACAATCTCGTCGACCACAAGACCCATGGTCCGTTCGCGATCCTGGAAGACAAGGGTCGGCTGGCGACCTTCGGTCTTCATCTGATAGCCACCGTCAATAAAGACCAGCGGCATCAGCTTGCCACGATACTGAACCAGCGGACGGCCGTTGGAATGCTCGATGTTCTCGACATCGATTTCCTCAAGACGCGCCACCAGTGCAAGCGGCACGGCGCGAACTTCATTGCCCCCGGCCCGGAACACCAGCATCGAGGTGGTTTCACCATCAGACGCATCGGCTTTGGCCTTGCCTTCAACACCTTGCGAATCCCCAACGGTGATTTCGCCGGTGCGGTTGGCAATGCCGTTCGGGTCAAGGATCATGATCACGCTACCATCGCCAAGGATGGTATTGCCCGAGAACAGCGACAGATCACGCAGGATCGGTGCAACCGGTTTAACCACGATTTCCTCGGTGTCAAACACGCGGTCAACAATAATACCGAATGAATATGTTCCGACCTGAGCAACAACGATGAAGGCTTCTTCATCAACCCCGTCATCGGCCTCTTCGGTGGTATCAAGCCCAAGAATTTTCTTCAATGTGACCAGCGGAAGAAGACGATTGCGCAGACGCAACACCGGGGTGTCGTGAATGCGTTCGATGGAATGTTCGGAATTGTTCGATGCGCGAACAAGCTCCAGAACGCTGATCTGCGGGATGGCGAAACGTTCGCCACCACTTTCAACGATCAGGGCCGAAACAATCGCCAGGGTCAGTGGGATTTTGATGATAAAGGTCGACCCACGGCCTTCGACCGATTTCAGTTCAACCGTACCACCGATTTTTTCGATGTTGGTACGAACAACATCCATACCCACACCACGTCCCGAAACCGATGTGACTTTTTCCGCAGTCGAGAAACCGGCTTTGAAAATGAACTGCTGGATCTGCTGGTCGCCCATGCTTTCCAGCTCACTCTCGGTCGCCAGACCGTTGGTGATGGCTTTGGCCTTGATCCGTTCAAGGTTCAACCCACGACCATCATCGGAAATCTCGATGATGATGTGACCACCCTCGTGATAGGCGTTCAGCGTGACCGTACCGGTTTCAGGCTTGCCAACTTCACGACGACCCGGAATGTCTTCCAAGCCATGGTCGGCAGAGTTCCGCACCATGTGAGTCAACGGATCCTTGATAAGCTCAAGCACCTGACGGTCAAGTTCCGTATCGGCACCGATCATCTGCAGATCGATTTTCTTATTCATCTCAAGGGCAAGGTCGCGAACAATACGCGGCAACTTGGCCCAGGCATTGCCGATTGGCTGCATACGGGTCTTCATCACGCCTTCCTGAAGGTCGGTCGTGATATGTGACAGGCGCTGCAACGGCACGGTAAATTCGCTGTCATCCTTGCCGCGCACCATCTGCAAAAGCTGGTTACGGGTCAGGACAAGCTCGGAAACCAGCGTCATCAGGTTTTCAAGCAATTCGACGTTCACGCGGATCGTCTGGGCCGCAACCGAACTTTCCTTGACTTCGGCACGGGGTGCTTCGGCTTTCGGACCGGCTGCCTTGGCAGGTTTGGCCGGGGCGACTTCCTGTGATTTGGCAGCAGCCGGCGGAGCCGCCGCAGGTGCAGGTGCTTCTGGTTCGGCAACTTCCGGGTCGACTTCCGTCGCGTCAAAGATGGCCTGCAAACGTTCGTCGTCAGTCATCTCAGGCGCGTCATCGGCAGGCGCTTCTTCAACAGCCGCCGCCGGTGCAGCGTCCCCGCCCATGATCGTGCCGGTATCGGCAAAATGGTTCAGGCGCGCAATCAGATCGGCGTCATTGCCGTCCGGCTCTGCTTCGTTCTGTTCAAGCTCACCGAGCAAATATTTAATGGTATCGATGGATTCCAGCACCAGCGTCACCGCAGGCGGTGTCACAATCAGCTCGCCATCACGGATTTTCCCCAGCACGTTCTCGCCCGCATGCGCAACAGCTTCCAGTCGCGGCAGGCCAAGAAATCCGCACGTCCCTTTGATGGTATGCACCAAACGGAAAATGTTGGACAAAATATCAGGATCATTCGGGTTCTGTTCAAGCTTCACCAGCTCGACGTCAAGCGTCGAAAGGCTTTCCGAAGTCTCGGTCAGAAATTCACTTAAAAGATCGTCCATATACCCCCTCCAAAACTCCAACAATCAACCGTTTGCCGGAACCGGAACTCCCATTAATGCCCAAACAGCAAGAAACACACATTACGTCGGTTACTTACGTAGAAGCTACCACAACGGATTACCAGACCCGCAGGTCAATTTTTTATACATAGATCAATGCAATATTTGCTTCCTGTTGCAAGACCGAAAGCGCCCCGCCGGAACGTTTCGCCAGGTTTCTGACGAAAAACCCATGCACAGTGCGCGGATCAAGCTCATCTGCAGATACTTCGTTTTCAAGTACATTCATCACTTCGGCACGTAATGCCGCGCGTTTGCCTTCTGCACGGACCGTTGTGCGACCACCGGAGTCGTGCGTAACAGAGATTGCCCCACCGAACGGCAATGCCTCACGGGCCAGCATGACCATATTCAAAACAACACGTCCATGCGATGGATCAAATGCAAGGTCCTGCCAATCAAGCGTCACCTTGCCTTCCGCCTCATAAGCATGGCGCGCAGCATCGCGCATCGAGGCGGTATCAACACTGTTGCCCGCCCGACCAAATGCCAGACGAAACAATTGCAGGCGCCGTGCTGCTTCAAGCCCGCTTTTACGCATCAATTCCAGTGCTTCGTCATCGGAAACACCTTCTTCGCCCATCAGTTCGGCCCCGGCATTTACCGCACCAACCGGCCCGACAAGGTCATGACAAATGCGCGAACTGATCAACTCGATCAGCGTCATCTCAAGGGCGATGTCATTATCCATTGCGGCGGTACTCCAAGGTGTTTTTTTCTGTTCACCGCATTGCGTCCCCAAACACAATGCCCGTTTCCATAACCGGTCACGACGGACACACGACCTGCTACGAAGCGCCAAGATTGCCCCTGATATGTTAAGAGCTTATTTAGCCAATGCGAAATTTACAGCTTGATAGGTTGAACGCATCCTGCATTCATCAAGATCATCGCAGTTGATAACCGGCCCATCCCCGACGCCGCACTACCCGGCAAATTTTGCCGCCCAGACGTCAAACGCCCCAAACGGTGCAAGTCGTGCTTGCCTGTTTGGGCAATCTGCATTTTCATCATACCCTGATTTATGCGTTGATTTGTGTCCCCGGCATGATGAGCCTATATAGAAACCATAGACACGGCAGACAGAGTACCCCATGGATTTTTTGCTAACACCCGGCACCATCGTTCGCCATCCCAATCAACCCGATTGGGGATTGGGCCGCATTCAGGCCGTTGATGGGGATCGCATCGCGGTTAATTTCGAAGAAGCCGGGCGTCAGATTATTCGCCCGCGCCATGTGGTTCTGGAAATCGTCGAGGCGGCAATCGATTACGAATAAGACCGCACCGATCCGGATCGCCACATTTGGGCACATTATAAAGCCCTGATTACGCTGCCGCTTGGCATGTGAATTGCTGACACTAAATTATTAATGAATTCCGCGTATTAAATGGGCTTATTCTGACAAGATAAATGCACCATTCATCTGCGCAACCGTCTTAACCGAGGTCTGGACAGCTTTATGATTGCAGTCAACAAACCACCACGTGACAGCTTTAAGCAGCGCCACCACGTCGCCGCCTTTTCTGTGCTGGAACATTTTGCCCAAGGGCTGGTCCATCATGCCCGCGACCACGGCGGTGTGCTTACCGAAGAACAAATTCTAAAAGCCGTCGACGGCCTTCGCGATCAGGAAAACCTGTTTGACGGGGCATGGTCCGTGCTCGAAAGCGACATGGAATCGCTCAAGGCCCGCGAAAAGGCTGCGGTACGCCACGATCCATTCGGCCGCCTTTTGGTCAGCCGTTTTGAATACCTTCTGGAAGGTGGCGAAGCTGGTGACCTTGAACACGGTGCATTGTCGCGCAGCATCCTGCAGCCCTTCTTCAAGGTCATTCGCATGATGGTCGGCATGGATATGCTTCAGGAAATTGACGGTGAAATTCACGCCATCATCGAAGCCCACGCCGACGAAGACGATGAACTGCGTGATCCGACCGAATATTGGGAACATCTGGCCAAGGAACCTGCTGTTGCGTTACGCATCAATCTGGTCTTTGCCCGCATGGCCCTGCATTTCAAGGATTACGAACATCGCAAAAAATGGCTGATGCAGCTGGTCAACGACAACCTGCCGTCAGGTAGCGGCAATTGGACTTTCACGGAAACCCATTGCATTCTGATGCTCCATGCCCTGTTCCGCGATGTGCGCAAAACCCTTGCTGTGCCGGAACATTCGGCTGAACTGGTGGCAAAGCTTGGCAGCGAAAATGTTGCGACCTTGCGTACCGTGGTTAAGGCGATTGATAACGACTATGCCGCGCTCAAAAAAGCAGGCTAACGCCATTTGACGCGCGCCAAGGCAAAACGGCCGTTACCCCACGGTTACCCGCAAACAGCTTACAAAAACCGCGTCCGATATGTCGGGCGCGGTTTTTTCGTCCCCGTGTCGTGTGGTATATGATGATATCCCACCTGACGGAAAGGTGATCGGACGCGATTGAAACAGACTGGTCAAAACCCGGTCTGCTATGCAACAGTCAACGTCCCAAATATCGTATTTTGAACCAACGAACAGTGCTGAGCCCCAAGCCATGACAATACCGCTGATCGATAAGTATGGCCGCCATGTTTCCTACCTGCGCGTTTCGGTAACCGATCGCTGCGATTTCCGCTGCACCTATTGCATGGCGGAAAACATGACGTTCCTGCCAAAGTCCGAGGTTCTCTCGCTCGAAGAACTCGATCAGCTCTGCACGGCCTTTATCAATCGCGGTGTGCGCAAATTGCGCCTGACCGGTGGTGAACCACTGGTGCGGCGTGGCATCATGGATTTGATTGCTGATTTGTCGCGCCATCTTAAAACCGGCGCGCTCGATGAATTGACCATGACTACCAACGGCAGTCAGCTTGCGACCTATGCCGATGATCTGGCCCGGCTTGGCGTCAAACGGCTTAACATCTCGCTTGATAGCCTTGATTCACAGAAATTCACCGAAATCACCCGCCGTGGCCGCCTTGAACAGGTGCTGGCCGGGCTTGAAGCCGCCAAACAGGCTGGCATTCACATCAAGATCAATACCGTCGCCCTTCGCAATTTCAACGAAGACGAAATGTCACGCCTTGTCGCGTGGTGTGGCAAAGAAGGATTTGATCTGTGTTTGATCGAAACCATGCCGCTTGGCGACATTGATGGCGACCGCACAGAACAATATTTGCCGCTAACCGTGGTCCGCGAACGGTTGGAGCAGGAATACACCCTGATCCCGTCCGAATACGTCACCCCCGGCCCGGCCCGCTATACCACCGTTGCCGAAACCGGCGGACGTCTGGGCTTTATCACGCCGCTGACCCATAACTTCTGCGAAGGCTGCAACCGCGTGCGTGTGACCTGCACCGGCACGCTTTACATGTGTCTGGGTCAGGAAGACCACGTTGATCTGCGTGCGGCCCTGCGCACCGGCGATCCACGCGCCCTCAATCAAATGCTGGATGCCGCCATGGTCCTCAAACCCAAGGGCCATGATTTCGTCATCGACCGCAAAGGTCAAAAACCCGCCGTCGGGCGTCATATGAGTATGACGGGGGGATAGGCGATTTTATATTCAGAAGATGATGAGCTTTTCTTTGACGGCGCTACAGCAGTCAGGGACGGCTTCGTTGTCAAATATTCGCCGCCAATAGGTGAAGCTAAATTTGCAGCAATATACCTGACGTTTGAAAATCGCGATATAGCTCCTGATTCTCTGCTAAGAAATGAAGCAACTTATTGGCTTGAGCGATACAATGTTCCGCTGATGTGCTTTGCTGAAAACATTGATGGCGATGCGGTATACTGCGAGAATTCCGAATCAGGACCTTTAATGGCGTGGATTTCTCACGACGAGCGCAAGGTCGTTTTCTCTTTTGACAGCTCCCAATTTAACACCGCCTGTGAAAATTCACCTACTCAAAATTGGAAAGTCGTATTCAGTGACATTCCGTACAGAACAAGAGGCGAAGTCAGAGAGCAAGTTGACAAAGAATGGCGCAGAAGAGGCATTTTCTACCGGCTGATCAAGACGCATTGGTTCTTTAAAGCTTCTGTCGTTCCGATAGGTTACATAATATTCGAATTTTTAGGCCCAGAGTGGGTATCTATCTTAGCTCTGATCTATGCCATTTGGCGCTCGATAACGGATGGATACCGGGTATGGAGGCCAAAACCAAAAACTAACAAGCAAGTCGAAAAAGATGAGATTGAGCGGAAAAAAGAACACTACTTCTACCACTGCGAGCTCAACCCTGAGGGCTTCAACAAATTGCGAAACGAAAACTTTGGGAGAAGCATCAAAGAGGACAATCAAGCCAGAATTGCCAAAATAAAAGAAAAGCACATCTCGACAAAACGCGATTGAAGACTCTTTTTTCAACAGATGGGATGCGCAGTTGCGACAATCACTAGCATCCGAAACCGGTCACCGGAACTGTCGTATTTGGCGCCTGCAGCTTAGCGTGCAACACACACTTTCCCCACCCGGTTCGTTGGCTGAACCGCAATAAAGATGGGTTTCTTTAGGCAGGATAGGTCCGGCGAAGCATTTGTTTTTTCAGCGTCATGTCGGAAGCAAGCGTAATCACAAAGAAATAGGCTCCGGCAACTTTTGGAAGCTGCCGGAGGGTTTCATCGTGCATGTCTGTGACAAACGTGTTCACACGCTATCAGCATCACGCAGCAACAAATCAATCGAAAGCCCCGGACCAGACCTGCCATTGGTCAGGACCGGCTCGCAATGTTCGTTGATCCGTGACGCAATGCGTTGGCGATAGCCACTAAAGCGTTTGGATTCCACCACATCAACCGGTTCATCAAGATGCACCTCGACGCGAAACACGCCGCCAACCGGTGTGGCGGTCACACTGCGGATTAATCCGGTGACCGCGTGGCCAAGGTATGATCCGGCAAATCGTTTACCAATGCCAAGATCGGCGACATTGGTCGGGATGTTACGCCGTGCCATGGCGATGGCCGTGTTCCAGTCACGATACCCATGACTTTGCGCCAACAGTTCAAGCGAGCTGGCATGCGAGATTGAGACATCACGTGCGGCCAGGGCTTTGCGCAGGCGTTTTGCCTGTGCCTTGAACTGTTCGGTGGCATCCGTGTCGATATCGGCACGGCTAATATTTAAGGTATTTGAAGTCATTCATCGTCTCCATACAGGAGGCCGGGCGTCCGCGTTGCCGGGCCGTTGCCTGATCTGGAAACGGGTCCGATACATTTCATCTGCGTCACTTTACCAAAGGCATAAACCTTGCGGACGGCGGGTGTGCGCAACCCTGTTTCGCTGTTTAGCCAATTATCGCGGGCAACACAAGCATTAGCGCATCTTCAACCAATGATGCTTAATCGATGCTGCGCAGAAATTGACAGCGCCGGGGGCAACAACATATACCAAACAAAACAAGTCCCTTCGAATTGGCTTATTTGCCATTCGATCTATCATAAGGAATAAACGCCATGGCCATGGAAGCCTATGAAATTGAAAGCATGATCAAGGAAGCACTGCCCGATGCACAGGTTCGCATCGAGGATTTGCGCGGCGATGGCGATCATTATGCGGCAATTGTTGTCTCTGAGCAGTTCCGCGGCAAAACCCGCGTGATCCAGCATCAGATGGTCTATTCCGCGCTTAAGGGCAAAATGGGCGGCGATCTGCATGCGCTGGCGCTGCAGACATCGGCCCCCGACTAATCGTCTAAACCACCGCCACCGCCACTGCCACCACCATCGTCGACATGACGAAGATTTTCGACATCTGCCCACGCCACCATGACCGGGCCTATGTCAGACGCTTACGGGCGCCGGATACAGTTCGGCGCCCTTCGTCTTGAAGCTCGACCAAACCTGCGTACCCATCCCGGCCGACCGTTGTTGCCAGCCGGACACAGCCCCATTAACGGATCACGGCCCAACACCCATGTCATCAACCGAAAAACCAGCATTAGTCGGCGCAGGCCCCCTCGCCGGACTTGGCGCTTTTGTCATCTGGGGCACCTTTGGCCTGTATTTCAAACTGGTCGGCTTTGCCGGGCCGCTTGAAATCCTCTCCCATCGTATCGTCTGGTCAGCGGCCCTGACCCTGATTCTGGTGTTTGCACTGGGAAAGCGCAAACAGCTGTGGGCGTTGATTTCATCATCCAGAACACTTGGCTTGCTGTTTCTCAGCAGCCTTCTGGTGGCGGGAAACTGGGTGATTTACATCTGGGCGATCAATAGTGGCAACGCGCTTGAGGCCAGCCTTGGCTATTACATCATGCCGTTGGTCATGCTTATTCTGGGGCGGATTTTCTTTGGCGAAAAGCTCAACCGGATTCAGATGCTATCGGTGGCGATTTGCACCGTCGGGGTTTTGAACCTTCTGGTGTTTTATGGCCACCTGCCATGGATTGCGCTCAGCCTGTCTACCCTGTTTGCCTTTTACGGTGTGATCCGCAAATTTGTGCCCGCCGATCCGATTGCCGGTCTTTTTGTTGAATGCGCTCTGCTTACACCGGCCTCCCTGATTTATTTGGTCTGGCTGCAACGCCACGGTGAATTGGCATTTGGCAATATCGGAATTGAACAGGACGCACTGTTGATCGGGCTTGGCATCTGCACGACGATCCCGCTTGTGCTGTTTGCCTTTGCCGCACGCAATATGAAGTTTTCCGCCCTTGGTCTGATGCAGTACCTCAACCCGACGATACAGTTCATCATCGCGGTCATGGTCTTTGGCGAGGCTTTCACCACAGCCCACATGGTGACATACACCTTGGTTTGGATCGGACTTGGCGTTTACAGCTGGGATAACCTGCGCACAGCACGCCAAAATCGCCGCAAGAGTTGACAGAACCGCAGGTTCCAGCCATATCTTCGACCATAAAGTTTAACTATTCCCGCGGCGGAAAAATCCCCGCCCAAAGCCAAGGACAATCATTATGACCGACAATCCGGTTTTCGAGCGTATCCAGAAGGACATCAACGATAACGATATCGTCGTGTTCATGAAGGGGACTGCGATGTTCCCGCAGTGTGGTTTCTCTGCTGCTGTGGTTCAAGTCATGGCAGAACTTGGTGTTCAGTTCAAAGACATCAACGTTCTGGTTGACCCGGCAATCCGTCAGGGCATCAAGGACTTTTCAAACTGGCCGACCATTCCGCAGCTTTACGTCAAGGGCGAGTTCCTTGGTGGCTGCGACATCGTCCGTGAGATGTTTGCATCGGGCGAATTGGCCCAGCACCTCAAGGAAAAGGGCGTTGCGGTCGCTGCCTAAGGCACCTAACCGGCATCCCAAAGAATTTAAAACGCGCTGTGCTTTGGCCAGCGCGTTTTTTCATGGATGCATGTCGCCAATGCGGTCGGCCTTGACGCATCATCTTACGCGCCAACGCCACACCTTTTGCGATCATAACCGCATGTGTCGTGAAACTATTTCTTGATGCTTATCCCAAATGTCCCCATCTTTGTCAGATAGGATTCTGCGCGTAACAGGGGATAATGAGCGGGATGAAATCAGCAATCAAAACAACGATCTGTCTGGCACTTTGGCTTTTCGCCATTTGTGTCATCACCCCGCCTCCCCCCGCACATGCGCAAGTGGCCGCCGTTGCCGCGATGGCCGGTTCGGGCGATGATGATCAAACCAGCATTGATCAAGCCCCCCCCACCGACGATGTCGCAGCAAACACCTTTAGCTACTATGGATTTCTTGACGCGGGTGTCGCGCGCACCAAAGAGCGGATTGAACGCACCATAGAAGGCCTCTCGGCCTTCCCCGATGAACTTGATGCCACCGGCACCTTCATGTCGTCTGACATGGGGCGCACCGGGCTGATGAAGTTAATCCTCTTCACCGCTGTTTTTGTTGCTGTCGGGGTGATTGCTGAAATCATCTATCGCCGGGTGGCTGCGCCGATGTGCGCTCATCTTGAAGCTCAGTCCCCCGTCAAATTTACGGATCGCCTCAAACAGATTGTCACGCTTTGCGTTCTATCGCTGCTTTCGCTTGGTGTGTTTGCCATCGGATCGATCGGGACGTTCATGATTTTTGACTGGCCGCCGATTATGAAAAGCGCGCTGATGTCGCTTTTGATGGCGTTCTTCCTGCTGCGCATTCTCATGATCGTTCTTCAGTTCCTGTTCGCACCCAAGGCTGAAGGCCTACGCATGATCAATGTGGATCCGGATGCTGCCGCAGTCCTGACCCGCAGCCTGACACTGGCCGCAGGCATTTCACTGTTTTCCTTTGGCCTGGCCGGTGTGTTTAGTGCCGCGCCCACCATGGTTTTGGGCGATATCATCCTGTTTGATATTGCCGTGGTGATTTCGGTGATTTCATTTTGTGTGGCCGCTGTTTCGCTTGGCCGCTTTTTTGCCGCGAACAAAGTCAGCGGCAATGTTGAAAAGCTTGCCTTGCCAACGTCCATTGCGCGGCTTTGGCCCGCCATTGTCTGTGTGTGGCTGGTTCTGGTTGGTGGCGTTGCAGTCATTGGTGCCGAGCGGATGCTAAAGGCCCTGCTGGCGATTGGCCTTGCCTGCCTGTTTGATGTCATCCTGCGCAATATCATCGAAAGCCAGCATCGCAAAAAAGTCCTGATCGCCGATCAGGAAGCCGCCGACAAAAATGCCGCTGCACTGGCATATGCGACCGAACATGATGAAGACTTCGAACCGGTAAAACCAAAACACCCGGTCTTTACCAAGGTTCTTAAACGTGGCGTGCGGTTGCTCGCCCTTGTGTTTGTTCTTGCCAGTATGTGGCGCATCTGGGGCCTTGATCGTCTTGCCACGGCCAACGATGCCGGGATACTTGCCCGCATCATTGATGCCTCGACCGAAATCATCATGATCTTGCTGATTGCTGATCTGATCTGGTCGCTGATCAAGGCGTTTCTTGATGAACGTATGAATGCCTCAGGAGGCGGTCACGGCGACGGTGAAGGCGGTGGCACCGGCCTATCGCGGATTGAAACGCTGCTGCCGCTGCTTAAGAACTTTTCCTTCACGGTCATTATCATCATGGTCGCCATGGTCACATTGTCCTCGCTGGGCGTTGATATCGGGCCGCTGATTGCCGGTGCTGGCGTGGTTGGTCTCGCCCTTGGCTTTGGCAGTCAGGCGCTTGTGCGCGACGTTGTGGCGGGTGTGTTCTTCCTGCTGGATGATGCGTTCCGGCTTGGCGAATATATCGAAGTTGAAAATCTGCGCGGGCGGGTGGAAAACATCTCGATCCGCTCGATGCAATTGCGCCATCACCGCGGCCCGCTTCAGACCGTACCGTTTGGCGAGATTAAATCCATCGTCAACCACAGCCGCGACTGGGTGATTGTCAAACTTGAATTCCGCGTGCCGTTCGAAACCGACGTCAACAAGATCAAAAAGCTGGTCAAGAAACTCTCGGCCGATTTGCTGGAAGATCCGCTGATTGGCGACAGCTTCATCGAGCCACTGAAATCGCAAGGTGTCCGCCGGATGGAAGAGTTCAACATGGTCATCGGGTTGAAATACACCTCAAAACCGGGCGAACAATTCACCATCCGCAAGACCGTCTATCAAAGCGTGCTGGCGATGTTCAAGGAAAACGGCATCCAGATGGCATCGCGCAATGTGAAGGTCGATGTGCCGCCCGATGCCACGCCCGAACAAAAAAGCGAGGCTGTTGCGGCTGCGGCCCAGCAGGCCTCCGAACAACTCAACGCGTCAAAATCGTAACCAGTCGGTTCGATCCCAACATCGCGAACATAAAACAGCCCGGTGCCGTCCATCTGCACCTGGCTGTTTCGTATGTTGGGGCCGCTGGCCGCACCCTAAGGCGCAATCGCCAAGCCCCTCAGAAAACAGGGATGTTAGCGCTAACATGGTCTAAGACGCCGACCCTTTAGACAAACAAAAACGCCCGCTGTTTCCAGCGGGCGTTTCGTATGGATCGTCGCGAAATCCGGTAAGGATTAACGCGAGTAGAATTCGATGACCAAGTTCGGCTGCATCTGAACCGGGTAAGGAATTTCCGCGAATTTCGGTACGCGAACGAAGGTGCCTTTGAAGGCCTTCGCGTCAACGTCGAGATATTCCGGAACGTCACGTTCGTTCAGGGTCGCAGCTTCGATAACCATCGGGATTTCACGTGAAGCCTGTTTGACTTCAACAACGTCACCTTCTTTAACGAGGAATGACGGAATGGTTACTTTCTTGCCATTGACAAGAATGTGGCCGTGGTTAACGAACTGACGCGCAGCAAAAACGGTCGGAACGAATTTCATGCGGTAGATCACGGCATCAAGGCGCTGTTCAAGAATACCAACGAGGGTTTCGGAGGTATCACCCGGACGACGCGATGCTTCTTTGAAGTAACGCAGAAACTGTTTTTCAGAGATGGAGCCGTAGTAGCCTTTGAGCTGCTGTTTGGCGAACAGCTGGATACCGAAATCGGTCGGTTTTTTACGGCGGGTTGCGCCGTGCATGCCCGGTGCATATTCGCGCTTGTTCAGCGGCGATTTTGCACGGCCCCAAAGGTTCACACCAAGGCGGCGGTCAATCTTATGCTTTGCAGCAATACGTTTCGACATTTGATAACTCTCTTTTTTAAGATCACTTTATTGTCCCGATAGTTTCCGTAACCCCAAACGCTTTAACAGCAGGACATACGGAACGGGGACGAAAACACCTGTTTCGACCCACTTTCTCGGAAGTGAGGCGCAATATAGAGATGATTGACCAAGAGTCAAACATTAATCACCGCATCCAAGCCCTGCATTTCTGCCGGTCTGTGCCGCTTTGCCTGACGGCATAGGTATGCCCGACATCGCCTGTTCGCGCAATTGGCCAACGGCCTTTGCATAACCCTTTGGCAAAAAAACATCATCCCTGCTGAAACCCGATGGCGACCTTGTGCGTACCTTCGCCCGTAACGCGCACAAAAACAGGAATGATCAATACGAAATCCGCTCTTGGGATCGAATTTGAAAACCGGGTTGCGTGGCAAAAGTGCGCCGATAAAAACAATGCACCACGCAGGCAGACTGACAAGGACACGTTTTACATGATTAAGAAATCCATGATGGTATTTGCCGCTTCTACGATTGCACTGACACTGGGTGCATGCGCCAATGACATGAAATCTGAAAGCTCAATGTCGGGCGAAAAGACCGTAATGGTCGGGGGTGCCCCGATGTATCCGTCCAAAAACATTGTTGAGAATGCGGTAAATTCCGCAGATCACACAACCCTGGTTGCCGCGGTTAAGGCGGCTGGTCTGGTTGACACTCTGGCAAGTGCCGGGCCGTTCACCGTCTTTGCACCAACCAATGCCGCCTTTGACAAACTTCCTGCTGGCACGGTTGAAACCCTGCTGAAACCGGAAAACAAGGCGACCCTGACCAATGTTCTGACCTATCACGTGGTTCCGGGCACCATGACCGCAGCCGACCTGATGGAAAAAACCAAGGCCATGGGCGGGATGTATAAAATGACCACCGCATCGGGCGGCACGATTACCGCCGAGATGAAAGACGGTGCACTTTATATCGTCGATGCCAAAGGCCAGTGGTCAAAAGTCACCATTGCCAATGTCATGCAGTCCAACGGTGTGATCCATGTGGTCGATACCGTCCTTCTGCCGGGCTGATTGGCCGTACCTGATCACGCTGCTAAATCGTCTGGCACTGCGCGGCTTTAACCTGTTGCAAAGCCCCCAGACGAAGACACCCGGCCACGTAGGCCGGGTGTTTTATTTTGGCAATTTTTCTACGTGCTGACACAACAGCACAGATCAATCTTCTGGTTTGTACTTTCCACCGCGCATCGCAACAATCATCCCGCGCAGGGTCTGGACTTCCTGATGGGTCAGGTTGGACCGGTTAAAAATATTGCGGATGTTGCGCGCCATATTGGGACGCTTGGCTTCAACACGGTAAAACCCGGACTCATAAAGTTCGTGTTCAAGATGAACAAACAGCCGCTCCAGATCTTCCTTGGTGGCCGGGAACGTATCATTCATCAGCATCTGATAATCGGGCACGTCAACACCAGCCTGCCACCATTCATACCCGATCAATAAAACCGCCTGAGCAAGGTTAAGCGACGTAAAGCCGGGGTTCAACGGCACGGTGACGACCGCATCGGCCATCGCAATATGTTCGTTGCGCACCCCTGTCCGTTCCGGCCCAAACAACACGCCAACCTTTTCACCCTTGGCGACAACGCTGCGCAGCTCGGGTGCCAGCCCCTTGGGCGTAAAGACCGGCTTGATTGCATCGCGGGTGCGCGCGGTGGTCACATAGACCCGGTTTAAATCGGCAACCGCATCTTCGTCGCGCTCAAACACCTTGGCATTGTCGATCACGATGTCTGCACCGGCCGCATTCGCGGTTGCGCGTTCATTGGGCCAGCCATCGCGGGGACGCACCAGCCGCAGATCAACCAGCCCGCAATTGAGCATCGCGCGCGCGGCCTTGCCGATATTATCGCCAAGCTGCGGTTCAATCAGAATGATCACTGGCGGATTGGCAATGCCACCCGTTTCGGGAATAGCAGCACCTCGGGCGTCGCTCATCGCGTGGTTTCTCCGGTGGTCAAAGAAAGTCTGGGTACCGACATTCGGTCAATATTGGCGTTTCTTTAGCAAAAGCCAACTGGCAACGCCAGCATCCTTTGCGCCGCCACTCGTCCCCAAAACAGCAAAACGGCCAGACAGAAAACCTGCCCAGCCGTTTAAAAGAGACCATCTGTCTTGAGCGAACGTCTTAGCCGTGCTGGCTGCGCACGCCGGACTTAAACAGCTTATAGGTAATTGAATCACGCAATGCGTTATAGGACGCCTCGATAATGTTGGTCGAAACGCCAACAGTGGCCCAATTGTTGCCTTCCGCATCGCGGCTTTCGATCATCACACGCGTTACCGCACGCGTACCATCACCGCGCGTTATAATGCGGACCTTATAGTCAATCAGTTCGATTTGTTCGACCGCATCCCGATATTCCGGCACCGTCAAAAGCACCTTACGCAGGGCTGCATCAAGGGCGTTGACCGGACCGTTCCCCTCGGCGACCGACATGAACTGATCATCCCCAACAACGACCTTTACGGTTGCTTCGGACATGGTGATGACCTGTTCGTCCTGCTCATCGCCCCAGCGCCGTTCATCAATCACACGAAACGATGTGACGCGGAAATACCGGTCAAGCTCGCCCATGGCTTTGCGCGCCAGAAGCTCAAAGCTTGCCTCCGCCCCGTCATAGGCATAGCCATCAAATTCGCGCTGTTTGACATTTTCAACCAGCTTGCCGACCGCTTCGGATTTCGGATCGACATCCACCCCGATTTCACGGAACCGGGCCAGAATGTTTGACCGCCCTGCTTGATCCGACACCAGAATATGGCGCTGATTGCCAACCAGTTCAGGTTCGACATGCTCGTAACAAGCCGGGTTCTTTTCCACCGCGGACACATGCAACCCGCCCTTATGGGCAAAAGCACTGTCGCCAACATAGGCTGCTTGCCGGGTCGGTTCACGGTTCAGACGTTCATCAAGAATATGGGAAATCCGGCGCAACTGGGTCAGTTGATCTTTGGAAACACCAACATCAAATCCCATTTTAAGCATCAGGGTCGGAATGATCGAAATCAGGTTGGCATTGCCACACCGTTCCCCCAATCCATTCAACGTCCCCTGCACTTGACGCGCGCCGGCACGGACGGCGGCCAGTGAATTGGCCACCGCGTTTTCTGTATCATTGTGGCAATGAATACCAACGTGGGCACCAGGGATCTGGCTGCAAACATCGGTGACGATGTCAAAAATCTCGTCGGGCAGCGTGCCACCATTGGTGTCACACAAAACAACCCATCGTGCCCCGGCCTCATAGGCTGCCTTGACCGCGGATAACGCATAGTCGCGGTTGGCTTTATAACCATCAAAGAAATGCTCGGCATCGAACATCACTTCGGACACTTTGGTTTTCAGATGCGCGATGGAATCCGCAATCATCGCAAGGTTTTCATCAAGTTCGATGCCCAAAGCCTCGGTCACTTGAAAATCCCAGCTTTTCCCGACCATGCAGACAATCGATGCATTCTGCGCCAAAGACGCAAGCCCCGGATCATTCGATGCCGACCGACCGGCACGGCGCGTCATGCCAAAGGCCGTCAGCTTTGAATTTTTCAATTTCGGCGGATTGGCAAAGAATGCATCGTCCGTTGGATTGGCGCCGGGCCAACCGCCTTCAATATAGTCAATCGACAATTCGTCCAGCGCCTTGGCAATTGCGGTTTTATCCGCTGCCGAAAAATCCACGCCCTGGGTTTGCTGCCCATCACGCAAGGTACTGTCATAAAGATAGACGCGCTTGTCTGACATATTCATTCCAACTGATCGTAGTCTTTCGAATCCAGAAACCGACCGGTCCCGGCGAGTCAGGCAAATTGCCGGAAAAGTGCCATCAGCGCAACAGCATTACGCAAATCCGACAATCGGAGCCGTTTTCCACTCATTTCGGTGAAAATACCCCTCTTTAGGATAGCAAACCTGTCCCCTTGGACTGTTGCGCCCCTCCTAATTCAATGCTTAACTCTACCATACATTGCAAAGTGTTTGGTTGCTGCTCCACCAATTGATGTAACCATCCACTGTCAAAGGACAAACGCCATGGCATTGAAAGCCACCACCGGCATCGACGTCATGATGCTTGCAGGGCTTACTTGGGAAAGATCAGGTAAAAACTGCTGGACGGCAACGGACCGGTTTGCTCATTACACCATTTTCCGCGACATTGACCAACGCTGGTACGGCGAATGGGAACGTGACGGGGAAAAAACCCGTGCCGACTGGTCATGCCCCATTTTGGAAACCTTTGCCGAATATATGGTTGATCACGCACGCCGTCAGCCAAACGAAAACGCCCACTAAGCAAGCCTACGCCATTGGACGCGCTTCACCTCTCCTCGCGACACCACCGTTTTTGATCATTTATGTGCGGCCCATGACGTGCGCCCGACAGGAAGATGACATTTTTTCTGTTATGTGATGGGTGATCTGTTCTTGCGTTTGCTGTCACAGCGATTATGTGATGGACCATCACACGGTTTCATAACGCAAGGAAAATTCATGACGGACGCCATCCCTTTGCAGATCGACATTGTTTCAGACGTGGTCTGCCCATGGTGCATTATCGGCTATAAAAACCTCGAAGAAGCCGTTGCGCGGCTGGATGGGCAAGTTGACATCACAGTCCGCTGGCACCCTTATGAGCTGAACCCGAACATGGCGCCAGAAGGTCAGGACCTGTCCGAGCATATTACCGAAAAGTACGGCCTCACGCCCGATCAAAGCACCGACAACCGTGCGCGCATCACCATGATGAGCGAAAATGTCGGCTTCCCGATCCATTTCAGTTCCGACAGCCGCATCTACAATACCTTTGATGCCCACCGCCTGCTGTATTGGGCAGGGAAAGAAGGCAAAAGCGGCCAACAAACCGCGCTGACAATGGCCTTGTTCACGGCGTACTTCCAGGATGCCGAAAATCCGGGCGATCATGGCGTACTTAACCGCGCGGTCGAAGAAGTCGGCCTTTCGCCGGAACGTGCGGCTGAAATTCTGGCGAGTGACGAATTCGCCAAAGAAGTCCGCGCCGAGGAAGAAGAATTCGGCAATGCCGGCATCAGTTCGGTGCCGACCTATGTGGTTAATGGCAAGTTCGCCATTTCCGGTGGCCACCCGCCAGAAGTCTTCGAACAGGCGCTGAGCGAAATTGCCCGCCAGGGCGATGAAATTCTTGCTGATGCAGAGGCCAACGAAAACGTCTGAATTTAGAAAGACGGTTCGGTAATACACCGACGACAACAAAACTCAAAATCCCCGGCTTTGTCACCGGGGATTTTTTGTATCCATCGACAGTCTTTTCAAGGTGAAGTAACTTTTCTCTGCCACCACCGCCAAACAGGAACGCCCCCATGCCTGAGTTTACTGAAGTCACACAATACCTGCCCGGTATTTTGCTATCCTACCTTGCCTTACTTGTCGGCGTCGTCAGCCCCGGCCCAGCCTTGCTTGGACTGATGGGTGTTTCACTTGATCGTGGACGCCTTGCAGGGCAAAGCTTTGCCCTTGGCATCGGCACGGGTTCCTTTTCCATCGGGCTTTTAACCCTGACCGGGTTGTCGGCGGTTTTGGCGGCCTATGCAGATGCGATGACCGCCATTCGTATTTTTGGTGGGCTTTATTTGCTGTGGCTGTCGTATCGCGCATTTCGCACCGCCTTTCGCAAACCCGTTCCTGCAAGTGCAAACGACGACGTTCCGGTGAGCGACCCAATCACACGCAAAGGCTATTACCTGCGTGGCTTGGCACTGCATCTTACCAATCCCAAGGCGATCCTGACCTGGATCGCGATCATTTCAATCGGCTTTACCCATGGTGCGCCGCTTTGGGTGGGGGCTGCCATCGTGATCGGGTGTGGGATGATTTCAACCTGTATGCATCTGATCTATGCCACAGCCTTTTCAACCGCCCCGGCGATTTCGATTTACCGGCGTGCCGCCGGATGGATCAATGGGGTACTTGGCGTTTTCTTTGCCATGGTCGGTATCAGGTTGCTGTTTAATCGATAAAGTTGGCTTCAGGGCCGCGCCGGATCTTCTTTCTCGGTTTCAGCTTCGGTTTCAGCGTCCGCTTCGGCCTCTGCTTCAGCCTGTTCTGCTGCCCACACGCCTGCGGTTTCCACAGCCATCGGTGACGCTGTTGGCAACACGCCCAGATAACTTTCGGTCTCATCAGCCGGCATTGCCTCGCGCTTGGTCATGCGATAGAGCGCATAAAGCGCTATGGCACCAAACGTTACAACAAGCACCAACCAGAATGCATATGGACCAAACTGCTGCATCGCCCAACCGGTGACAAGCGGTCCCGAAATGGCCCCAATGCCAAAGGTCAGAACCAGAGCCCCAGACGCGGCTGGCATTTCCTCAAGCGTCAGAAAATCATTGGTGTAGGCCAAGAATAATGCGTAAAGCGGCGTTGTCATCCCACCGGCAAAGAATGCCGCAGCCATCAGTGGCCAAAGCTGATCGCCGGCCATCCAGCCCAGTGCACAGGATATCCCCCCCATTAACGCCGCGCCAAAGATCAGCTTGCGCCGGTCCATCCGGTCCGACAACCAGCCGATGGGATATTGAAACAGCAAGGCGCCCGCAAACAGCATCCCGATAAACAACGCGATCTGTGCTGTGGTCAGGTCAATCTTGGTGCCAAAAACTGCCCCCATGCCTGATTGCGTGGCATACACACTGCCCAATAGGAAAATCCCGACAGTACTTAGCGGTGCCTCGACAAACAATTCGCGTAACGGCATTGCTTTCGCAGCTTCAGTCACCGGAACCGAGGATACCGACAAAAGGATCGGCGCGAAAGAAACCGACACAAGGATCGAGGCCCCGATGAACAGCACCGATGTCCCTGCATCACCCAGTGTCAAAAGCCCCTGTGCACCGATAATGCCCAGCGTCTGCGCAATCATATAGGCCGACAGAACCTTACCGCGTGTTTCATTGGTCGCAGCATCATTAAGCCAGCTTTCCGCCGTGACATAGATGCCCGACATGCAAAATCCGACAAGAATGCGAAGTGGCGTCCACGCCCATGGCTCCGTCAATAAGGGAAAGGCAATCAGTGCCGCCGACATGAAACTGCCAAGGGCGGCAAAAACACGCACATGCCCCACACGGCGCAGCATCACCGGGGTCAGGCGCGCACCCGACAAAAATCCGGCAAAATAGGCCGATGTGACAATCGCCAGTTCTGCTGAGGAAAAGTTTTCGATCCCGCCACGGACACCGATAAGGGTCGAATGCATGCCATTGCCCAGCATGATCAGGACGATCCCAAGCAAAAGCGCCCAGACACTAGACAAAACCTTAAACATCGAATGCCCTCTCACGCATGACAGTGGCGCCAGATCGTTGAGTTATGGATGGCTCAACGGACTGCTTGGCACCTTGTCCACCATGATCGGCATCGGGCTTTTGATCAACCGATAATACAGCACTACAACACAGTAATTAATCAGTGGGTTCAACCAGTTCTGCCTGCGTCATCCGTCGGGTCGTCACCCCGTTTTTAAGATCAAGCCAGCAGCAAAAGACCGTTAGCCAAACCGCAATGAGCGGGACGACGGCGATTTCCTGATCCATCACCCACAACGTGGCACTGGCAATCAAACACCAGATCAAAGGAACCGGCACCAAAAGCCATCGCCAGGTCCCGCGTGCCATCAAAACAAAGCCAAGCGTACCGAAGGCTGTTGGATCTGCTGCACTGCCAAATAGCTCGGCCTGCATAAGGTCCCGTCCTTCGAACAACCCGACAAACGGATAGACCACCAAGGCAATGCCGATAAACGCGGCCCCGACCACGGATGAAAAGTCCCCACGCCAGCCAAACCGCAACGGCAACGGCCGTGCGGCAAAAACTGCCAAAAGCACGACCTCCGCGACAAACCCGGGCAGGACATACGGCACAACCCAGTTGATCGGTTGATAGTATTGCCACATAAAACCGTAACTTACCCATGCCCATATCAGCGACAGCACCACCAGAATAACCCGGTTGCCGCGATGGCCATGGCGCATTGCCAAACCCGCCGCAATGACCCCAGCAACAAGGGCCGATACCACCGCCAGCCCCCATGTTGTATTCATCGTTTCAAACAGCCGGAAATACACCCGTGGCGAAAACAGCAGGAAATCGGCCAAGCCATAGCTCCACCATTCGCTCATGACTGTACCCCCTTCATATTAAAACCCCGATCACGGCCGCGATCTGTTCGCGCATTTTGTCATCGGGTAAAAGCCCGGTCGCCGCACGCATGTTTTCGGCTGCGTGCGCCGGTTTGGTGGTGGCCGGGATCGGGCAGGTCACCGCTGGATGGGCAATCAGATATTTCAAAATCAGCTGCGCCCAGCTTTGCACCTGAAGTTCAGCGGCAAATTCCGGCAGCGGCTCACCTTCGAGTTTCTCAACAAGGCTACCGCCCCGAAACGGACGGTTCACAATTACAGCAATGCCGCGATCATAAGCCATCGGCAACAGGTATTCCTCGACATCGCGGTCAATCGGGTTGTAGGTCACCTGCACGAAATCAAGGCGTTCGTTTTTCATCACCGCCATTAAATCTTCGGTGCGCCGTCCGTGTGACGTCGTCACCCCGACATAGCGCAGAAGACCTTGGTCTTTCAGCTTGAACAACAGTGGCAGATTTTCATTAATCCCCAACAGGTTATGCACCTGCAAGAGGTCAAACTTTTTAAGGCTCCAGCGGGCTTCGGTCTCGGAAAGCTGTTCCATTCCATCGCCAGCGGTCCAGATTTTGTCGGTCGAAAACACCTGATCGCGCGCACCAAGCTTATCCAGCCCGTAGCCAATCACATCCTGAGCCGACCCATACATTGGCGAGCTGTCGATCATGCGCCCGCCTGCAGCAAAGAAGGCCGACATCACATCCGCACATTGATCGCGCAGTTCCATATCATTGCCGACATTAAACGTGATCCAGCTGCCCATTCCGACTGCGGGGATTTCTTCGCCGGTTGACGGGATTGGTTTGCGCATCACATCAGGGCGTTCTTGCCCAGCCACGCTCTGCCCCCAGACTGGGCCAGCCCCGCCCAGCATCATCATCGCCCCCATGGCACTTAACGCACTGGCAGATTTCAGAAATGTTCGACGATCAATTTCAGACATGGTCCATCCTGTCTTACTGTTTGTTCACCCATCATCCACATGAATTGGGCAAAAATCTGCCCATACGCAACCACATGCAAAAACCGCCTTGCATAATACGTACCAATGCCAACTGCTGACGCAACACCAGACGAGTACAGATTAATGCTTGACCTAGAGCACGCTCTAGCCACTAGCCTGATGCAGGATTGAACAAACCCAACCAAAAAGGTGACCGTCATGATGATTGGCGAAGTGGCAGAGAAAAGCGGTTTTTCTGTTCACACCCTGCGGTATTACGAGAAGATCGGCCTTCTGCCGCCGTCGCATCGCGACAGGGGTGGTCGGCGGTCTTATGACGATGATGTTCTGCGGTGGCTTGAATTTCTGGGACGCTTAAAGGATCTGGGCATGCCGATCCGTGACCGGGTGCTGTATGCCAAATTGCGCGCAGAAGGTGACATCACCATCGAATCCCGCCGCCGTTTGCTTCAAACCTATCGTGATGCACTGGCCAAGCGGGTAATCAGTCTGCGCGAAACGCTTGACGTTCTTGATGCCAAAATCGCCAGTTACGATACGACGGGCACCCCATTAAAAGGACCCCGAAAATGACCAACCCGAAATCCGCCCTTGATGCAGGCCGTGCCATCGTTGCGACCCTGAACCCAGCACTTGAAGGCCAGTTGGGTGAAAAGTATGACACTCTGGTTCCCGACTTTGCCGAAAGCCTTGTCGAATGGGCCTATGGCCGTCATTACGCCCGACCGGGGCTTGATCTGAAAACCCGGCAACTGTGCACAATTTCCGCCCTGACCGTGCTTGGCGGCCAAACCGCCCCGCAACTTCAGGTCAACATCCGGCACACACTGGCAGCCGGGGCTTCGCGCACCGAAATTATCGAAGCCATATGGCAGATGGCCGTTTACGGCGGGCTCCCCGCTGCCATTAACGGACTGAATGCCGCGCAGGAATGCTTTGACGCAGTTGATGCCGAAGCCGCCTGAACCGTCCATACCCATCACATAGCAAACACAAAGGGCCGCAGCGTGAAGCTGCGGCCCTTTGGCAGGTCAAATTTCAACCTGAAAACCTAGACGCGTTTCCAGCTCGTGCCATCCTTGAAATCTTCAAGCAGGATACCGCGCGCCAACAGATCATTACGGATCTTGTCAGCGGTTGCGAAATCCTTGTTTTTCTTGGCGTCCGCCCGCTGATTGATCAGATCATCAATCTCGGCAGCTTCGTCTTCGCCCGCACTGCCGGTAAACCAATCTTCCGGGTCGGCTTCCAAAATACCAAGCAACTTGGCCGCGGCGAGAATCTCGCCCTTGGCTTCCGCACGCTCATATTTCTTTTCGGCCTTGTTGAACCGGGTCACCAGATTGTGGAATTCGGCAATCGCCAGTGGGGTATTGAGGTCATCACACAGCGCTTCAAGGAACAGACGCGGTACGGGCATATCGACCGGGGTTACATCGGCACTTTGACGTAATGCTGTATAGAACCGATCAAGCGATTCCTTGGCCTGACGCAGGTTGTCCTCGGTCCAGTTGATCGGCTGGTGATAATGAGTGCCGATCATCGCAAGGCGGATCGCCTCACCCGGCCAACTTTCCAGCAACTCATGCACAGTGACGAAATTGCCCAAGGACTTGGACATTTTTTCACCTTCAACCATCAGGTGGCCGTTATGCATCCAGTATTTGGCATAGCTCGAACCCTGATTGGCACAGCAGCTTTGCGCCAATTCGTTTTCATGATGCGGGAACACAAGGTCCGAACCACCGCCATGAATGTCGAAATTCTCGCCCAGATAGCGCGTCGACATGGCCGAGCATTCAATATGCCAGCCCGGACGGCCCCGACCCCATGGGCTGTCCCAGCCCGGAATGTCGTCTTCGGACGGCTTCCAAAGCACGAAATCTGCCGGGTCTTTCTTGTACGGTGCGACTTCAACCCGCGCACCCGCAATCATTTCCTTACGATCACGGCGCGACAGCTTGCCATAGTCATCAAACTTATCGACCGAAAACAGAACATGTCCTTCGGCGGCATAGGCAAAACCCTGCTCGATCAGGCTTTCGCACATGGCAATCATTTCAGCGATATGTTCGGTCGCACGCGGCTCGATATCTGGCTTGGCCGCGTTCAAAGCGCCCATATCATCAAGATAGGCCTGATGGGTGCGTTTGGTGATGTCGGAAATCGTCTCGCCGCTGTCTTTGGCGCGCGCGTTGATTTTATCATCAACGTCGGTAACGTTTCGAACGTAGGTCACATTTGGATAGATATGGCGCAAAACACGCACCAGCGTATCAAACACAACAACCGGGCGCGCATTACCAACATGGGCGTAATCATACACCGTCGGCCCGCACACATAGAGGCGCACGTTATTGGCGTCAATCGGTTCAAACACCTGTTTTTCACGGGTGAGCGTATCAAAGATACGAAGGGTCTTGTTCATTATAATTGTCCGTTTGGCTGTGGTATCGGGTTAAATGCAGGCATTTATCGGCGATCAAAGCAGAATGCTTAGACCGCCTTCCCACACAGCCGGTTACGTGCTTTATCCCCGCCAATCAGAACCAGCATGGTCGACATTTCCGGGCCATGTTCACGTGCGGTCAGCGCCTTGCGCAGCGGCATGAACAATTCCTTGCCCTTACGACCAGTCGCATCCTTAACCGCAGTCGTCCAAGACTTCCAGCTCGTCCCGTCAAGCGCGCCTTCCGGCAGAAGGTCAGCTGCCTGCTTCAAGAACTCGGCATCTTTATCGTCGATTTCCGGCACCACGGGCTGATGGATAACGTCCCACCATTCCAGCGCCTCTGACACGCGCCAGCAATTGCCACGCACGGCGTTCCAGAACGTCTCATCGGCTGTTGCCATGCCTGCAGTAATCAGTTTGGGGCGTGCGGCTTCAAACGACATGTCATGAATGACTTTTTCATTCAGACTGGCCAATTCGGCCGGATCGAATTTCGGGGTTGAACGCCCGTAATGATCCAGATCGAATTTCTCAAGCACCTCAGAAAGACTTGCCGGCTCGATTTTATCGGACGCACCAAGACCGGTCAAAAGACCGACCAATGCTTCGACCTCAAACCCGTCATTGCGCAATTCACGAAGCGACAGGCTGCCCAACCGTTTGGAAAGCTGCGACCCACCTGGCCCCGCCAAAAGCGGCATATGGGCAAATTCAAGCGCACCGGGTTTCCCGCCAAGGGCAAGATACAGCAAAATCTGCGACACGGTATTGGTCACATGGTCTTCGCCGCGAATGATGTGGGAAACACCCATTTCAAGGTCATCCACCACGGAACCAAGCATATAAAGCAACGACCCGTCTTCACGGATCAAAACCGGGTCCGACACATGTTCGGTATCAAACGAGCAAACCCCGCGCGCCAAATCATCCCATTCGACCATGCCGTCGGTCAGGATGAAACGCCAATGCGGTTTGCGGCCTTCGGCTTCCAGCGCGGCAATTTCATCATCGCTCAGCGTCAATGCCTTGCGGTCATAGATAAACGCCTGATGACGCTGGCGGGCGGCCTTGCGTTTCCAGTTCAGTTCGCCTTCGGTTTCGTAACACGGATAGAGCAACTCGCGCTTTTTCAGATCAGCGATCGCCGCGTCGTATTTATCCTGACGCAAGCTTTGGCGTTCTTCGCGGTCCCAATCAATGCCAAGCCACGTAAGGTCTTCGCGGATGGCATCGACATATTCGTCCTTGGAGCGAACCGGATCGGTGTCATCAAACCGCAGGATGAATTCGCCGCCTGATTTCCGGGCATAAAGCCAGTTCATCAGGGCAACACGGGCGTTCCCGACATGAAGAAGCCCGGTCGGGCTGGGTGCAAATCGCAGGACAGGTTTTGTCATTTCAAACTTTTCAGTTCAAGTGGTTCAGGTCACGAGGTTCGTGAAACCATTTGTAATAGGATAGCGTCTATCACGGCCAAAGGCCCGCGGCGTGATCTTGACCCCCGGCGGGGCCTGACGGCGTTTATATTCCGCCCGATCGAGCAATCGCCAAACCCGGCGCACAGTCGCCTCGTCATGACCGCTATCCACGATATCGCGTACAGACCGCTCACCTTCAATCATCTGATGCAAAATATCATCAAGAACATCATAAGGCGGCAGGCTGTCTTCGTCTTTTTGGTCCGGCCGCAATTCAGCCGAGGGCGGCTTGGTAATGATCCGTTCGGGGATCACCATACCATCCGGGCCCATCGCACCAGCCGGCGTGTTTTCATTGCGCCAATGGCACAGGTCAAACACGGTCGTTTTATAAAGGTCTTTCAAAACAGAATAGCCACCGCACATGTCGCCATACAGTGTCGCATAGCCGACCGACATTTCCGACTTATTACCGGTGGTCAGCACCATGTGGCCAAACTTGTTTGAAATCGCCATCAGGATCATCCCGCGCGACCGGGCCTGAATGTTTTCTTCGGCAATATCAGGTTCACGTCCCTCAAATGCAGGGGCCAGCATTTGCTCAAACGCGCCCATTGCCGGACCGATATTAATACTTTCGATCCCGGTTCGCAGCATACCAGCACACAGCTCTGCATCCTCAAGGCTATCAGCCGAGGTATAAGGTGACGGCATCATCACCAGCCGCACGCGATCCGATCCCAGCGCATCAACCGCAACCGCGGCCGACAACGCACTGTCGATCCCGCCCGACATACCGATGACAACGCCGGGAAAACCATTTTTATTGACGTAATCACGAAGTCCCAGAACAAGGGTCTGATAAATCGCATCAAGGCCGGTCGGGTGTGCGGCCTTCGGTGCGTCGGACGCACAGGCCCATGTATCGTCATCGCCCTTGATCCAGTTTGATGTGACAACCCCCTCGGCAAAGCACGGCAAAGCCACGCCAAGCGATCCATCGCCATTAAGCCCAAACGACCCGCCATCAAAAACCAGCTCGTCCTGACCGCCCACTTCGTTGCAATAGATCATCGGCGCGCCGGTTTCACCGACGCGGTCTGCAATCAGTTGGCGGCGCAGTCCACCCTTATCGGCTTCAAACGGTGATCCGTTGGGCACAAGGAAAATCTCGGCTCCCGCCTTGGCAAGATGGGCCACCACATTGGGCGTCCAGACATCTTCACAGATTGGCACACCAATTTTGACGCCCTTAAACGAAATCGGCTCGGGCATCGGGCCTGCGGCAAAGACGCGCTTTTCATCAAACACGCCATAGTTCGGCAGGTCCTGTTTGGCCCGAACATCAACAATCTTGCCCTGCTCGATCAGAAGAACTGCATTAAAGCGTGTGCCGTCAATGTCCCATGGTGTGGTCAACAGCAACGCCGGACCATTCTCACGTTTGGCCGTATGGGCGCAAATTACATCCACCGCATCGCGCAGATGACGCATGAACGCAGGCTTCATCACCAGATCCTCGGGCGGATAGCCCGACAGAACCAGTTCAGAATACAAAACGATATCCGCGCTCTGATCAGCAGCAGTTTCCCAGGCCGCCACAACCTTGTCCCGGTTCCCGGTTACATCACCGACAATCGGGTTGAGCTGGGCAATCGCAATGGCAAGCATATTTGTCATGATGTTGGAATAAGAGCCCCCCCGCGCACTGTCAATTGCCGAATAACGAATATCGCCTGTTCCAAACGTGCAAGGCGCTTAAAATTTACGCCGCACTCCCATCAAGTCAAAGTGTTTTGCTCTTAAATCAGCACTGCATATCAGCTCTGCATAATTGATAATGACTTGCAAAATCGATCAAATATCGCTCTATTGCCCGCGCTGTAAAATGCAGCGCACAAAAAATCAAAATTTAAAATACGAGCAAACACATGAGCACCACCAAAAATTCAACGGCACCTATGCCCGCCGTCACCGTTTCCTATATCCCCGGACGCGAAGCTTCCGAAAACCTTGGCATTGTTTTTGGCAGTTCGGTCAGAAGCCGCAACTTCCTGTTTGATATTTTTGCCGCATTCAAAAACCTGTTTGGCGGTGAAGTACGCTCCTATACCCGTCTTCTCGACGACGCGCAGAGCGAAGCCACCAGCCGCATGCTCGAACAGGCCAAAAAGCTTGATGCAGATGCCGTTGTTGATGTGCATTTTGCCACGTCACAGGTTGCCTATAAAGCGGCTGAAATCTTCGCCTATGGCACCGCTGTTCGCCTGAAATAACGGTTAGGATTCCCAAAAATGGAAGAAGTCATTCTTCCGGGAATTTTGCTGACCATCCTGATCGGAATTGCCTATCTGACCGGCCGCGTGGCCGATGGGGTACATGACCGCGCATTAAAACGCGATGAGTCGTTACTGCCCCGACAGGTTCTTGATTCAGGAAGCAACATTCCCGGTGACATAAAACTGCACGACACTGCCATGGTAACCGGCAAAGTCGTGATTGCCGAAGATCGTTTTCGCAATCTTCTGGCCCGCTTGCGCATTTTTGTCGGTGGGCGCCTTAGTGCGCATGAAGCATCAATAACCCGCGCCAAACGCGAGGCCATGTTGCGCCTGCGCACCAACGCCAAGGGTGCCAGCCATATTATCGGTATTCGGTTTGATTCCGCACAACTAAGTCGCGGCATGATCGAAATGATTGTGTCTGGCACCGCCCTTTATACCGATCATCGACCAAAGGGCGGCTTTCCATCCGCCCTGCCCGATGACGGGGTTAATATCAGCCACCGTAACCTGCTCGTCGAATTCCTGTCGGCAAGCACAGCATTTCTTCTGATTTGCTGGGGAATTTATGCGGCCAGCGGCCTGTTGGTCGAATGGGCCAGCCATGAAATCTCGGTCGAGGACGAAGTTGCCATCTGGTCGCAGCTTGAACCCGAGCTGATCAACCATCATCGCACCGCAGACGACCGCAGTTTGGCGGAAAACTATCTGGTCGATCTGATCAACTCGATCCCCAAGGCGGCCCTTGGTCCGGCGGCGGCCTATGATTTTGACGTCGTGATCGTTCCCGATCCGACACCAAATGCGGCGGCCCTTCCCGGCGGATTGATCCTTGTTCATACGGGCATGATTGATCTGGTCGAAAGTGAAAATGAACTGCTGTCGATCCTTGGTCATGAAATCGGCCATTACAACGGGCGCGATCACCTTGAAGGATTGGGCCGCGAAGTTGTCGGTGTTGCCCTGTCAGCCATGATGTTTCAGACCGATGCGGTTTTAACCACCTGGATTGCCGGCTGGCCAAAATTGCTGACCGACCTTGATTATTCGCGCAGTCAGGAACTTGACGCCGATAATTGGAGCCTCAAAATCCTGATGGCGAAATACGGCCATGTTGGTGAAGTTGCCCGAACGTTTGAAAAGCTCGGCAACATGCAGGGCGGGCACAGTGTCATGGATTATCTGGCAACCCACCCGCACCCGCAGGACCGAGTTGACCGGCTGTATAAAATGGCCCGCGACCAAGACCTTCCGATGGGCGAACCTGTCGACCTGGATGAAGCCTTCGAAGACTTCCTTGTGCGTACCGGCGAAATCCCGGAAAGCGCGCGTGAGGAAGGCCGTAAATTTAGCCTCACAACCACGAAAGACTGATACCCATGCGTGGATTTCTTTTCCCCTTCCGCTTCCTAAGCGTAAGTGGTCGCCCGAACATCGAGTTTTGGCTCACCCAATGCGTCATTTTGGCATCCACGGTAATCGGTGTGTATCTGGCAAGTTTTGCTGGTTTTCAGATCGCCGTTGACTTTGATCGGTATCAGACGATGTCCGATGTCAGCAACCTGGAAAAATCGCTCGAAGCTGAGTTTGGCGACAATATCGAAAAGGTCGAAACATGGATCGCCGATTATCCAGAGGCCCCGATGACGTGGCACGCCCAAACGCTAGCACCGCGCGAAGCCCACAAACTCGACGATATGGTTTGGCAAACCATGCGCTATTCCGACCGCACGCTTGAGGTGAACCCAAAAGTTCTGACCGGTGTGCGCCGCTTTTATGGCGATATCGAAGCACAGATGACCATTTTGTTCATGCAGCAGAATGCAAATGGCTATGCCCGCAAAGCCATGGAAAAAATGACAACAATCGTTGCCACGGCCCGTCAAGACGTCTTGCCGCTACTGCAATCGGAAATCAAACGTTTGGATAGTGAATTGGCCGATATGGCCAATTAGGCTCGATTGACACCGAAACAAGACACATCAAGCAAACCGGGGCGGCATCAGTGGCCCCGGTTTTGTTTTGTCTTCTATGTGATTTTTTGGGGAACCGTGAAAGTTACAAATCCAGTGCAGCGTCGATTTCGTCCTGGCTCATGGTTTTGGCCGATCCGTGGATAATCCCACTGGCAACATCCATGAACCTTTGCAGCGACTTGGTGACCGCATTGGCGGTTTCACGCAGCAGTTCTTCGTTGCCCTCAGCAATGATCGCATCAAGCTGCGTATTGGCGTGGCCGACAATCGTATTGAGGTGATTGATGGTTTCTTCAAACGGATCACGGAACCGGCTGGGCACATGATCATAGGCCTCAATCGCCAGTTCTTTGTCGGAAAACGCGCTATCGCGGAAATGATCCTGATAGCTTTTGGGCGCCCACTCTTTGCAATCCTCGATCATGTCAGGCATGTCAGGGACCATTTCGAGCAACATGACGATTTCGTTGAAGTGATTCAGATAATCGGTCGCCAAAAGCGTCGTGGAGGAAATATTCGTTCCCTCAACCTTTTTCTGCCACGCAGCAAAATCCGCTTCATTCGTCATATTTATGTGCGACCCTCAATCCCTAATATCCATCAGGTATTAGCCTGTATTTGTCTATACTTAAGAATATTCGATGCCGTTGGGTAGAGGTAAAATGAAACAATCCGCGTCAATTGATGCGGATTTGCTGTTTTTCAATCGAATGAAGACCAACAAAATCACGTAAAACGTGTTCTGACCTCAAAGTTGACGTCTAAAGGATGTCATCGACCTCATCAGTACCAAGTACCAAACACCGGTCCACCATGTGCCATCCCGACAAAACAAAGGCGCCCGGTTTCCCGGACGCCTTTGCCCATAACAGATCAATCCCAAGACAGATCAGGCAGAAGCCGCAAGCAGCTCACGCGCATCATCGCGTTCCTGTTTGATCATCTCAGCCATCAGGAATGCCAGTTCCAGTGCCTGCCCGCCATTCAGGCGCGGGTCACAATGGGTGTGATAACGATCCGACAGGCTGTCGACGGTGACTTCACGTGCCCCACCGATGCACTCGGTCACATCGGTTCCGGTCATTTCAAAATGAACACCCCCGGCATGAGTTCCTTCGGCTTTATGCACGTCAAAGAACGATTTAACTTCCGACAGAATCGCGTCGAACGGACGGGTTTTATAGCCGTTGGTGGCCTTGATCGTGTTGCCATGCATCGGATCGCACGACCAAACCACCTTGCGGCCTTCGGCCTTAACACGCTTGACCAGACGCGGCAGATGATCATTGACCTTCTCTGCGCCCATGCGGGCAATCAGGGTCAAACGACCAGCTTCGTTTTTCGGGTTAAGAATATCGATCAGACGGATCAAATCATCCTCGTCCATCGTCGGGCCGCATTTCATGCCGATCGGGTTGTTCACACCGCGCAAGAATTCGACATGGGCCTCGTCGGCCTTACGGGTACGGTCCCCGATCCACAGCATGTGGGCCGAACAGTCATAGTAATCCCCGGTCAAGCTGTCCTGACGGGTCAATGCCTGCTCATAGCCCAGCAAAAGTGCCTCGTGGGAGGTATAGAAATCGGTTTCGCGCATTTGCGGTGCGGTTTCAGCCGTAATGCCGCACGCCTGCATGAAGGCAACCGCCTCATCAATCTGGGTGGTCATTTTGCTGTAGCGCTCACCGGCCGGGCTGCCATCGACAAACGACAGGTTCCAACGGTGGATTTTGCTGAGATCAGCAAAGCCCCCTTGTGCAAACGCACGCAGCAAGTTCAGCGTCGATGCGGACTGGTTATAGGCACGGATCTGGCGCTGCGGATCCGGAATACGGGCTTCTGGCGTGAACTCGATGCCATTGATGTTGTCGCCACGATAACTTGGCAGTTCAACACCATTGATGGTTTCGGTATCGGCCGAACGCGGCTTGGCAAACTGACCAGCCATACGGCCGACCTTGACCACCGGACATGCCGCGCCATAGGTCAGAACAACCGCCATCTGCAACATCACCTTGAATGTGTCGCGGATGTTGTTGGGGTGAAATTCCTTAAAGCTCTCGGCGCAATCGCCACCCTGCAGCAGGAAGGCCTTGCCTTCTGCAACCGCACCAAGCTTTTCTTTCAACGCGCGTGCTTCGCCAGCAAATACCAAAGGAGGATAGCTGCCGAGCTCTTGCTCTACGGCCCCGAGGGCCTGTGCATCCGGATAAGTCGGCATCTGCTTTACAGGCAGGTTGCGCCAGCTATCAATGCTCCAGCTCTTGCTCATTTGCTTCCTCTCAATCGTGCATGATCATTGTCATGCCGCATTATAACACAAATCCACTTCCCCAGCGGAATTCCGCCGTGCCGGTCGGTCTTTTAACCGGGCCAAACTTGATACGGGTTTTACCACCGCATTTCCACCCCTTCTCGACTTAAGGATGATAAAAACCCGCAATTTTTTGCTAACTCACATTAAAAGCGCGCAAAATTCCACTCAAGACTAACAATTTACGATGGGCTGGTCGCCGATTGACTCAGGGTCATGACATTGATGTATGTGCGAATCCGCCAATCCGCAATCATCAGACCATTTGCGCATCGCAAAGATTAAGGGCACACTGCGCCGCGCCCGCCACCATCATCCGGAAACCCCGATGTCCATAGAAACAATTGCCATTATTGCCTGCGCCTATTTTATTGCAGCATTCGTAAAGGGTGCGACGGGCTTGGGGTTCTCGACATCGGCCCTGCCAATTCTGGCACTTGGCATTGGGTTAAAGGCCGCCATGCCGCTTGTGATCATTCCGTCATTGGTCAGCAACAGTATTATCATGGTGCAGGCCGGGCATTTTCGCGAAACCGTCAGTCGCTTTTGGCCAATGTTTCTGGCGACCATTCCGGGACTTCTGATCGGGCTTGCCGTCCTTGAAATGGTCGATGGTCTGATGGCTGGGGCCATATTGGGACTGGTGCTGATGAATTACGGGATGTTTACGCTGTTGCGCCCCGGTCGCCCGATGTCAGATCGCGTTGCCGACCGCATTGCCCCGATTTCGGGTTTCGCCACCGGGTTGGTCAATGGCATCACCGGATCACAGGTCATGCCGGTGTTACCGTTTTTGCTCTCTGTCCGGCTTGATCCAAAACGGTTTATCCAGGCGATCAACATTTCCTTTAGCTTATCAAGCATCGTCATGGCCTTTGGCCTGTCACGTCTGGGATTGATGACGCTGGATTCTGTCTGGATTTCACTTGCTGGACTGGTGCCGGTGTTTTTGGGTACCAAGCTTGGCGGCATGGTCCGTGACCGCATGGACGCAGCCACCTTCCGCAAGGTGGTTCTGGTCATGCTGATCATCTTTGGCGTAATCCTGATTGGCAAATTCGCCGTCTTCTAGGAATTTGTCCGCACTGGCGATCATGCACCGGCTTTGCTATCAAGGCATCCATGAAAACAATCGCCCGCGCCGCATTTGCCGAAACAGAAGAAAAGAAATCGCGCTTTCTGGCCGAACTGGTCTTTTACGAAGACCTTGCCAGTCGCATCGGTGAACTGCGCGCCCAGCATCCCAAAGCCAACCACCATGTCACCGCCTATCGGTATCTCAATGACGCGGAACAGTTGATTGAACATGGCAAAGATGATGGCGAACCATCGGGCACATCGGGCGTTCCGTGTCTTAAGGTCCTGCAAGGCCGCGACCTGATCAATGTCGCGGTGATTGTTACACGCTATTTCGGTGGCACGAAGCTTGGCACAGGCGGGCTTGTGCGCGCCTATAGCGGCGCGGCCAATGCCGCCTGTAATGAAGCCGAGATTATCGACTACATCCCGCAAGGCGAAGCCGAACTTTTTGCCGAATTTTCCGATGCCGGAACGCTGGAACAGGCCTGCGGTCAGGGCGACATCACGGTGCTGGACCGGCTATTTGACACCACAGGCACACGCATCAAAATCGCCGGACCACGTGACACCCTGAAAGAACTTTCCGCACGCTTTTCGCCACCTGAGAAGACTGAAAACTAAGCTTTTGCAGAACGTGACGTGCTTTGGCGGACCTGCAATTCAAATCCGAGATCGACAATCTTTTTGTCCGGGGTTTCGCCCGAAAGGACGGATTGAATCATTTCAACCGCATGTCTGCCAATCGCATAACGATCGGTGCGGATTGAGGTCAGCGACGGATGGGCTGCCGCCATCATTTCAAGATCGTTAAACCCGATAATCCCGATGTCGTCGGGAACGGAAAGCCCGGCCTTCTGGCAACCAAACAAGGCACCAAGCGCCATGTCATCATTGTTACAAAAAACCGCGTCCAGATCAGGACGCCGGGCGCAAAATTGCCCAATCAGTTCAGCCCCAAGTGAAACACTTGACGATAAGGTGGTGGTCATAATCAGGTCAGGGTCATAGCGCCCCCCGAACTGAAGGGCTTCCTTAAATCCTTCAAGACGGCGATATGACCTTGGGTCCATACGCGCACCAAGGAAACCAATGCGTTTGTACCCTTGCTGTACCAGATGAAGCCCGGCGGCCTTGCCGCCTTCAAAATGCGAAAAGCCAACAATCATATCAATCGGGTCATCGCCAACATCCATGATTTGCACCACCGGACATTCGGCATTTTCCAACAATTGACGGGTTACATCTGTCTGATCGGTCCCGGCAACAATCATCGCCGACGGGCGCTGCCCCAAAAAGGTGCGCACCAGTCGTTCTTCTTCTGCCGGGACGTAGCGCGAGTTGCCCAATTGGACCTGAAACGCGCCCTGACCAAACGCGTCGTAAATCGCGCGCAAACTTTCGGCAAAGACGTTGTTGGTCAGCGACGGCACGATCACACCGATAATATTGGATCGCGTTGATGCCAGCGCACTGGCATGCGAATGGGGCACATAATTGAGTTTTCGCACCGCATTATTGATTTTACGGCGCAGATGATCGGACACCATTGATGGATCGCGCAAGGCGCGTGAAACGGTGATGGTACTGACCCCGGCCTTGTTGGCAACATCAGCAATTGTTGGCCGCCCGGCCCCTTTGCGTTTCCTCATACCCTTACATTTATTACGTCTTTTGATAATGGACAAGTCTCTTGTGAATTAGGCTGTTGACTCGATGTTAGCGCTAACATTATGTTAGCGCTAACATCGCAAACAACAGGGCAAACAAAGCGTAAAGCTGCCCTGATAAAAAAGAGTCGGGCGGAAATATCTTGATGGATCGGCAGATCAGCTATGTCGTTATTATGGGCGTCTCGGGGTCGGGAAAAACCGAAATCGCCCGGCGCGTTGCGAAGGCAACCCACAGCCAGTGGCTTGATGCCGACGATCATCATCCGATTGAAAACGTCGAACATATGCGCAGCGGCAAACCGCTTACCGATGACATGCGCTGGCCATGGCTAGCCGCGGTTGCCGATGCGGCCCATGCACAGGCGATCACCCGTGCGTCGGACCTGTGTTCAGACACCGTTTTTATCGCCTGTTCTGCGCTCAAGCAAAGCTACCGCGATTTTTTAAGCCGGAAACTCAACCCGGCGACTTTTGTGTTTTTGGACGGCACACGTGATGTGATCCAAACGCGGCTTGAAAGCCGGGTAGGGCATTTCATGCCGTCCGCACTGCTAGATAGTCAGCTTGCAGTTCTCGAACCGCCGGGGCCGGACGAGAACTGCGTGACTGTCTCGATAGACGCCCCGATCGATACTGTTGTTGCCACGGTCACCGAACGTTTAAAGGCCAGCGAAAACAGCAGTCCTTCCTTTGTCAAAGAAAACACCACCGGAAAACCGGTATTCCAGGGAGAAGATACATGACCAAGACCCTTAAATCGCTCGTAGGAGCAACCTTTATTGCCAGCCTGATTGCAGCGGCCCCGTTTTCGGCCAGTGCGCAGGAATTCACCCTTAAAATGCAGTCGAGTGACTCTGCTGGCGTTCCAAACTTTGAATTGGAACAGGACTGGGCAAAACGCGTTGGCGTTATGACCGGTGGCCGTGTTGAAGTTGAAATGCTTCCGGTCAACTCGATCGTTGAACATGCTGAAACACAAGATGCCATCGCGGCCGGCATTCTTGACGGCCACATCACCGACACCAGCTATTTCTCCGGTAAAGATCCGGCTTTCGGCCTGATTGCAAACCCGGTCGGTGCATGGTCTGCACCATCTGAAATGCTGCGTTTCGTCGAATATGGCGGCGGCAAAGAACTGATGAACAGCCTTTTGAACCCACGTGGTTTGCAGTTCATCGGTGCCGTTACTCCGGGCCTCGAAGCCTTTGTATCATCGGTCCCGCTTGATGGCGTTGCCGATCTTAAGGGCCTGAAAATGCGCGCCCCGGAAGGCATGGTACAGCAGGTATTTGCCGCAGCTGGTGCTTCGCCGGTGAATATCCCGCAGTCCGAAGTCTTTACGTCCCTTGATAAAAAAGTGATTGATGCGGCGGATGCGACCGTGTTCTCGACCAACCAGGCGATGGGCCTGCATGACATTGCCAAACATCCTGTCTATCCGGGCTTCCATTCCATGCCGATGCTGGAAGTTTCGGTCAACAAGACCAAATGGGATTCGATGCCAGCAGACCTCCAGGCCATCCTGGAAATGTCCATCCGTGATCTTGCCCATGACATGGACGCACGTCTTGCGATGAAAGACATGGAAGCTGTTGCTGCTGCCCGTAAAGACGGTGGTGTCACCATCCATAACTGGTCTGCCGAAGAGCGTGCCAAATTCCGCCAGATTGCCACCAGCCAGTGGGAAAAAGTGGCAGCACGTTCAGAAGACGCACAGCGCGTTTATGACACCCTGGTCAAATACCTGACCGCACAGGGCATGATCTAATCTTTTGATCACAAGATGGTTTACCGGCGGCATGGATCATGTCCGCCGGTAACGACTTGAATACAATCCGGCCGCATCCTGTATAAGAGACGATACCGGGTGACGAGGTCCTCCCTGTTGCCGGATTGTATTCACCGCATCGCAAGGAATGCTGAATATGGCTGTCAGCCCCGTAGACCCGACACATAATGATATCCCCGCAAGCATCGTACCTGATGCACTCCCCGAACAGGTTCCGGAAGTTTCCGGCCTGATGGGTCACGCAGTGGATAAGGTTAGTTCGGTTTTTGCCTATGGCTTCATACTTGCCATGGGCATTCTGATTTTTGAAATTTTCATGCGTCATGTTTTCAATAGCCCCACCCTGTGGGTCCATGAAACAACGACCTTCCTGTCTGCCATCGGCTTTGTGTTCGGCGGGCTTTATTGTGCCGCGCGCGACAAACATATCCGGGTTGTCATTTTCTATGACATTGTCGGGCCGAAAATGCGCAAATCCCTTGATGTCGCCATTTCGATTGTCTGCATGACGGCATCGGGTTTCTTTGCCTGGGCGGCATGGCTTATGGTCAAACGCGCAACACTCACCCCGACAGGTGACATTCATTTTGAAACCACAGGAAGTGCGTTTAACGCTCCCTATCCGGGCATACTGAAACTGTTCTTGCTGGTGATCCTGATCCTGCTGGTGGTTCAGTTTCTGATACATGCCATCAATTATGTCCGCAAAACGCCTGTCATGCCCGCGACCGCGACCGCGAAAGAATGACACCCGTTTCAAGTTGATACCCCCATCAGTCATTGCACGGTCACCCATCTGATCGGCGCGACAGGATAGATTAAATGTTTGAATTACAGTCCCTAGGCATTGAATACGGCACACTTGCCATGTTCGTCCTGCTGCTTGGTTTTCTTCTAACGGGCATGCCGCTTGCGTTCGTAACGCTTCTGATCGCCCTTATATTCACCCTTGGCTGGTTTGGCCCGATGGCGGTGCCATTGATCACCAGCAGGGTATTTTCATTCGTTTCATCCTTTGTTTTTGTTTCCGTCCCGATGTTCGTCATGATGGCGGCCATCCTTGATCGATCGGGCATTGCCCGCGATCTGTTTGATGCCATGCGCCTGTTTGGCGGGCGTCTTAAGGGCGGGGTTGCGGTTCAGACGATCTTTGTTGCCGTCATTCTTGCTGCGATGAGTGGCATTATCGGTGGCGAAATCGTGTTGCTTGGCATGCTTGCCCTGCCCCAGATGCTGCGTCAGGGGTACGATAAAAACCTTGCTATCGGGGTGGTTTGTGCCGGTGGGTCGCTTGGCACCATGGTCCCGCCATCGATTGTCCTGATTATTTATGGTCTGACGGCAAACGTATCTATTGGTGATCTGTTTACCTCGGCCTTTATTCCGGGCTTCATGCTGGCGGGCTTTTATGTCGCCTATATCCTGTTCCGTTCTTATACCGGCAAAAACATTGCCCCACCGCCGAAAACCGAACATATCCCGCGCGAAGAGAAACTGCGTCTGCTTAAAGGTCTGTTCTTGCCGATGCTGGTCGTGTTCTGTGTTCTTGGCTCGATCTATGGCGGCATCGCATCCGTGACCGAGGCATCGGCCGTTGGGGTTGCCGGGGTTATTGCATCGACCATTGTCCGGCGTGAATTTTCGCTCGCGATGCTTAAAAGTGCGGCCCTTCAAACACTTTCGACCTGTGGCATGATTGTCTGGATCGGGATTGGCGCATCCGCCCTTGTCGGCGTGTTTAACCTGATGGGCGGGATCAAGTTTGTTTCGGCCCTGATTACGGGCATTTCGGACGACCCAACCACCATCATTCTGTTCATGATGCTGATCCTGTTTATCCTCGGGATGTTCCTTGACTGGGTCGGCATTGCGCTTTTGACCATGCCGATCTTTGTCCCGATCGTTAAAGACCTCGGTTACGACCCGATCTGGTTCGGGGTGCTGTTTGCCATGAACATGCAGGTCAGCTTCCTGTCACCGCCGTTCGGGCCCGCCGCGTTTTACCTTAAATCCGTAGCGCCCCCCGACATATCACTGGGCGATATTTTCAAATCATTGCTGCCATTTATCTGTTTGCAGATTTTGGCCGTCGCCCTGCTGATCATCTTCCCGGGCATTACCGGACGCTAACACACAAAGGCGGAGCCAACAGGCTCCGCCTTTGTTCATTTTTGCCATCCAATATTATCTATCCGTGCTAGCCGTTGCGATAGAGATAGCTATAAGCATTAATCGCAGGCACCCCGCCAAGATGGGCATAAAGCACTTTAGATCCCTTGGGGAAATAGCCCTTGCGCACCAGATCAATCATGCCTTGCATCGATTTTCCTTCGTAAACCGGGTCCGTCATCATGCCTTCAAGACGACCGCAAAGACGGATCGCGTCGTTGGTTTCATCGGACGGTACACCGTACAGTGGATAGGCATAATCCTCGATCAGTGTAATGTCGCGATCCGAAATGCCACCATCAAGCTCGACCAGATCGGCGGTTTTCTGTGCAATTGCCAGAACCTGTTCACGGGTCTGTTCTGGCGTGGCGGACGCATCAATCCCCACCACCTTGTCCGCCCGACCATCGGCAGCAAAGCCAACCGCCATCCCCGCATGGGTTGACCCGGTAACGGTACAAACAACGACATAATCAAACTTAAAGCCAAGCTCGGCTTCTTGGGCGCGGACCTCTTCGGCAAAGCCAACAAAGCCAAGACCGCCATATTTATGCACCGATGCGCCAGCCGGGATTGGATAAGGCACCCCGCCCTTGGCCTTTACATCGGCAAGGGCGGCTTCCCAACTTTCGCGAATACCAATATCGAAACCTTCATCGACCAGCTCAATCTCCGCCCCCATGACGCGGCTCATCAGGATGTTGCCAACCCGGTCATAAACCGCGTCGTTAAATGGCACCCAGCTTTCCTGAACCAGACGGCATTTCATGCCGATCTTCGCGGCAATCGCGGCAACCTGCCGTGTGTGGTTGGATTGCACGCCACCAATCGTCACCAACGTATCGGCACCCGATTTGATCGCATCAGGCACGATATATTCCATCTTGCGGACCTTGTTACCGCCAAAAGCCAGACCGGAATTGCAATCTTCGCGCTTGGCATACAATGCAACATCACCGCCAAGATGTTCGGACAAACGCGGCAGAGATTCAATCGGCGTCGGGCCAAAGGTCAGCGGGTATTTTTCAAACTTGTTCAAATTCATCGGGCACTCCCTGAAAACGGATTGGAACCGTCTTTAGGCTAGCGCAGCCAATATGAAAGGTGCTCTCGAGTTTAAGACAATAATTTCCGCCCAAGACTTACTTTGACCATTTAATATGGATATTCTTCCGAAATATAACATAAAAGTGAAAGAATATTTCATGTCCGCAGAGCTAGACAAGATTGATTACAAGATTTTACGCCTCTTGCAGCAAGATGGCCGCATAGGCAACGCGGAAATCGCCAAACGGGTTAATGTCAGTGCCGCAACTTGCCACCGCCGAACCCAGCGTTTGTTCGAAGACGGCTATATCCAGAACGTCCGCGCTCAGATCGCGCCCGACAAAGTAGATCGCGGCGCGTTGGTCATGGTCGGAGTAGTGCTGGATCGCTCAACACCAGAAAGCTTTGGCGCGTTCGAAGCCGCCTGCCGCGCGTTGCCGTTTATCCTTGATTGCCATCTGGTGGCGGGGGATTTTGATTATTTCCTTAAAATCCGCGTGCGCGACATGGCGGATTTCAACCATCTGCACGGCGATCAACTGATTGCCCTGCCCGGTGTACGCCAAACGCGGACATTTTTTGTCATGAAAGAGGTCGTCGATAACGCGCTGTTGGCGTTTTGACCAATATCAGGAGACAAAAAAGGCGACATCCTGATCAATGAATGTCGCCTTGGGATCACATCCAGCTTCCTTGGTTATATTTAATCGCCAACCGGGAAGCGCATCGTCACAAATTCTTCGGCCGCCGAAGGATGAACCGCCACGGTTTGATCGAACTGGGCCTTGGTTGCCCCCATGCGCACCGCAATGCCAATACCCTGAATGATCTCCGCCGCGTCCGGTCCGACCATGTGTGCGCCAAGCACAACGTCGGTGGTCTTATCAACGATCAGCTTCATCAGCGTTTTTTCATCGCGGCCCGAAAGGGTATGGCGCATCGGCTTAAAGGTGGATTTGTAAATCACCACTTCACCGCCCTTGGCGCGTGCTTCTTCTTCGGACAGGCCGACCGTGCCAACCGGTGGCTGACTGAAAACAGCTGTCGGGATGGCGTGATACGACATCGCGGATGGTTTGCCGCCATAGATGGTATCGGCAAAGGCCATGCCTTCCTTGATCGCAATCGGAGTCAGTTGGACATGGTCGGTGACATCGCCGACGGCATAAATGTTTTCAACACTGGTTTGCAGACCCTTGTTGATTTTGATCGCACCATTGTCCTTGGTGTCAATCCCGACCTGTTCAAGCCCAAGCCCCTTGGTGTTGGGTGCGCGTCCGGTGGCGAACATGATGGCGTCCACCTCCATCTCGCCGCCGCCGGTCAAAGTCAGTTTCAGGGTCCCGTCCGATTGTTTGGTAATCGCGGTGACATTGGTGTTAACCCGAAGATCGACACCCTTTTTAACAATTTCCTCGGCCAGATGATTACGGATGTCGTTATCAAAGCCGCGCAGGATTTGTTCGCTGCGGTAAAGTTGGGTGACCTGTGATCCGAGACCGGCAAAAATACCGGCAAATTCGACCGCGATATAACCACCGCCAACAACCACGATGCGTTTTGGCTGTTCCTCAAGGTGGAATGCCTCGTTCGAGGTGATCGCATGTTCGGCGCCGGGAATGTCTGGCGTGGTCGGGTGGCCGCCCACTGCAATCAGGATACGTTCGGCGGTGACGTCCTTGCCATCGACGACAACGGTATGTGCATCCTTAAATGTCGCACGATGTTCAAACAGTGTGACGTTCGATCCGGCCAGAAGCTTGTGATAGATGCCGTTCAGGCGATCAATTTCCTTGTCCTTATTGGCGATCAGGGTTTTCCAGCTAAAGGTCGGCTCGCCGGGAAGGGCCCAGCCATAAGCCGATGCATCTTCGAAATCCTCGGCAAAATGCGCGCCATAGACCAACAGTTTCTTGGGCACGCAGCCCCGGATAACGCAAGTGCCGCCAACGCGGCTTTCTTCGGCAATGGCGACCTTGGCCCCATAGCCGGATGCAACACGGGCCGCACGCACACCGCCCGATCCGGCACCAATAACAAACAAATCAAAATCATAGTCGGACATACGACGATCCTCATTCTCGGTCATTTCATGATATGGCGCCAAATGTAGGCAGATAATCCCAAGAGTCGAGGCATAATCAGGGATTATGGCCGTAAAATTCCCGTTACCGCATATGCCAATCGCAACAGGATCGCAGTACCGCCAACCAGAGATAGCATTTTTAAACTTTCTCGCTATATGTTGAATAGACGCAATGGGGATTGCAAAAACGATACAGGATTATCTTTATGAACGACCAAATGCACGGTCAGGACGCGTCCTTTAACACTGCACCAAGCTTTGTCGATGAACGTGGCGGCAATACCGCCCTTGTCTGCTATGGCTTGATGATTGCGACCTTGTTTACCGCCTTTGCCACCGGGTTGATTGCGCTGATCGTGTCCTATGTCGCACGTGAAGACGACGATCACTGGACCAACAGCCATTACACGTTCCTAATTCGCACCTTCTGGATCAGCATCCTCTATGCCATCGTCCTTGGGTTCTTTACCTTTGTGATTGGCTGGATCCCGCTTATTGGCTGGGCTGTTGTCGGGCTTATGGGGCTTTTCGTCACCGCATGGTTTGTCGGGCGCAACGTCATTGGTCTTTTACGTGCCCTTAATGGTCGCCCGATTGATAATCCGCGCAGCTGGTTGTTTGGCTAAGCCCAGCCGGGTTTAAGGCAATAACTTGGTGCAATCGGCTTTGTCTGATTGCACCCGACTCCCCACACCGCTAAAGTCATCCGCAAGGACATTGGTTTGATACGGACAGGGAGTCGCACCGCCATGACATTGGCGTCGCAAGCCCCCGGTGACAAAATGCGCTGGGAAAATCTTCTTTCATCACATCGGCTGGAATTTCGGGATGGCAAAATTCGCCTGCCCGAGGGTGCGCCCTATCCAACACCGGATGGCAGAAGTCCGTTTCAGATTGATGTCGACCGGGTGATTTTTTCATCCTCGTTCCGGCGTTTGCAAAACAAAACGCAGGTCCATCCGCTGTCGGAAAATGACCATGTCCATACCCGCCTGACCCATACGATTGAGGTCGGGTCTGTCGGCCAGTCGCTTGGCCTGATGGCCGGCGCGCATATTGTCAAACAGTTGCCCGAAGACAGTGAAACAACCGTCGCTGATATCGGCTATATGGTGCAGGCAGCCTGCCTTGCCCATGACATAGGCAACCCTCCGTTTGGCCATTCGGGCGAAGACGCCATCAATGAATGGTTCACCACATCGCGGTTGGCCAAGGATGAACTGACATCGCGTTTGTCGGGACCGGAACTTGAAGACCTGCGCCATTTTGAGGGCAATGCCCAAGGGTTGCGGATTATCAGCCAGCTTGAGATGAAGCGGTTTGACGGGGGGTTGAACCTGACATACGGCACACTGGGCAGCTTTATCAAATATCCGCGCAGCACATCGGTCCCTGACAGTCGTCGTCGTGAATATACCGGCCTTAAAAAACCGGGTTACTATCAGGCCGAACGCGATATTGCATCTGCCATCGCTAAAGTATGTGGCATGTCACCGTTGGACGGGTTTGATGGCGCGTGGCGGCGTCATCCGCTGGTCTATCTGGTCGAGGCGGCAGACGATATTTGCTATTCCGTGGTTGATCTTGAAGATGGCTGGGAATTGGGATGTGTGACGTTTGAGGAAGTCGAGCGGGCCCTGGCCCCGATTGCGCGCCATCCTGATAAATATGATGGGGATGCCAATCAACGCTGGACCGATTTGCGCACGGAAAGCTGGTACACCGAAAAATCAGAAAATGATCGTATCGGGTTCCTGCGGGGCAAGGCGATTGGCAATCTGGTCAAGGCGGCGGTTGATGCATTTATCGCCAATGAAGATGCGCTTTTGACTGGCACGATTGAAGGGGACCTTCTGGCCAACACACCACTTGGCGTTGATGCCAAGGCTTGTAAAAAACTCGCGGTCGAAAAGATTTATAACGCGCCGCATGTCCTGCCGATTGAGATGGCCGGGTTTGAGGTCATCAATGGCCTGCTCAACAGCTTTGTCCGCGCTGCCATCGACATTGACGAACACATCAATCACGGCAAACGTCTGCCGCCACAGGCAGACCGCATTGATAAATTATTGTCGGGCAAGATTACCGACGCGCCAGACCTTTACAGCCGGCTGATGCGGGTGATGGATTACATTTCAGGCATGACGGACCGTTATGCGGTGACATTGTTCCGAAAATTGCAGGGCATTACGATCTGATTGCGTGGGCGAGTTGGTGTTGTGGCAAAGCATTTTGGCCGTCATCTTTATGTTTTGAGCATCCAGTCAAACAAGCGATGAACAGATGAAAACAGGCCGCCACCAATGTCGAGCTTGGCAAACAACGGTGGATGATGTGCATCATCGGCAATTTTGACCTCGGCAATCTGGGCCCGACTGGTCGGTTGAAAAGATCGTTGGAATTCTTCGGGCAATTGTTCTGATACCGGCAAAAGCGACGTCACCGTCCCGCGCAGGGTTTTGGTGCCGTAATGCATGGTGACGGCCTGCCCCGGTTCGAGTTCATACAGCGATCCGTTTTCGAAATACGCCAAAACATAGGGCTTCCCCGATGCAATTTTAATGATCGGATTGCCCGGGCGGATCACGCTGCTTTCAATTGCTGAAAGTTCGGTAATAATGCCACTAGCCGGTGCAACAAGCCGTCCTTCGTCGTAGGAGCGTTCAATCCTGTCAATCAGCACATAGCGTTGATCAATCTGTTGATACAGAGCACCGAGTTCCGCGCGAAGCGAGGTGATATCGGACGTAATCTGTTCAAGGTCCTCGCGCGCGGTGTATTCACGTTCATAGGCCGTATTTAACGCCGTGCCAGTTGCAACACCGTCCTCGAGCCCGGTTTCCATACGTGTACGAAATTTAGCCGCCGATTTCAGGCGTTTGCGCGCAAGTTCAACAAGTTGGCGTGCCCCGCCGATCTTACTGGTCATGCGCGCGCGGTCGGCAGACAGGGTTGCCAGTTCAAACTGCAACCGTGCCAGTTCTTCATCATACTCGCGTGAGCTTAAATGCGCGACAACATCGCCGCGTTCAACGCGGTCACCCTGACGCACGGCGATATCGCGCACCGTCCCGATATATTCGCTGGCCACCACATAGGGGCGCGCAATAACAAGACCATTGCCACGCAGAAAGAAGAACTGCCCAAAAAAGACATCAAAGACCCAAAGCCCGACAAGCAAAAGCAAGCCAACATAAATCCAGCGCCCAAGATTGCGCTTTTTGGGGATGGCGCGCGGCTCGCGGATCAATCGGGTTGATGGTCGGTGATTTTTAAGTTTCATTTTCTCGACTACTTATTATCTGCACGGGTTTCACGCGCGGCATGTCGCACACGACGCGGCACGTAGTTGTCATCAAAGGACCGGCGGAAAATCAGTTCGTCAAAGCAGGCGACAAGTCGCACAAACCGCAGGAACAGCGTATTAAATAGCCCATAGCCAATGACATACAGCCAAAGTCGCCCGATTGCCGGACGCGGACTGGCAATTTGGGCCATTGCAAACCCGATAATCCCAAACGCCGAATAAGCCAGAAGGTTCACAACCGCGATGATCCAGCCAAAGCTGCCATAGACTTCAAAAAGCCAAATCAGATAAATCACGAATGACAGCGACAGGAATGCCTGAAAGAACAGGATATCGATGGTTCCCAACGCATTGGACAGACGAAACTGTGCATCTGTCGGATCAAGAAACACCCTGTAGCGCCGCCAACGCATCCGCACCAGCGATCTGTCCCAACGCAATCGTTGGCGCACAAGCTGACCGAAAGTTTCGGGAACATCGGTCAAACTCCATGCGTCGGGCGCAAAACGGATCCGCCATCCGGCACGGCGGATTTTGTTGGTCAGTTCGGCGTCTTCGCCGGGACCAACCGACCAGCCACCAACCTGTTCAAGCGCCTGCCGGCGAAAGGCACCAAAGGCACCTGACACAATAAACAAGACGCCAAGCATATCGGACACCTGCCGACCCAAACCGATAGAAATCTGGTATTGAATAGCCTGCCAACGGGTCGCAAGTGAAACTTCTGGATTACGTACACCGAGGTTTCCGGCAACCGCACCGGTTTTCGGGTCGTCGAACCCTTTTAGCAATTCCTCAAACGCGTTGCAGTCATAGGTGGTGTCCGCATCTGCAATGATCACGATATCACCCGTGCATTCCGCCAGACCAAGATTGGCCGCGGCCGACTTTCCACCGCGAACCTGACTTGTCCGAACCACATCGACCAGACCGTCGCGCATCAGGATATTGGCGACCTCCACACTTTTATCGGTCGAGCCATCATCCACAATCACGATTTGATCGGGGCGCACTGTTTGTTCGCGCATCGACATGATGGCACGCGGCAGATATTCCGCCTCATTATGGCCAGGCAGCAGAACCGAGATACGAGGACGGTTCAACGGCTTACGCGGCAGGCCGTCCGGCTTTTTGAAAATTGTCGCAATGCAGACCGCAATCCCGGCCAGCATGAACCGTGGCAACTCCAGCAAAAAGAAATGCCAGAACATCGCAAAAAATGCCGGAAAGCTTAGTGATATCAGATAATTGATACCATCAGCGAACATTACGAACCTCGCGCAAGATGTCGCGCACGGAACGGTCGGACCAGTCTTCGAAGCGATAATCGGGATGGCCGGTAAGATTTTTGCCAAGACCATCGTCAATACGCCGGACAATGGCATCAAATTCGCTGGCATCGGTTTCGGGGAAGGCAAACACAATCTGATCACCGGCCGCATACAGGAAATCTGAGTCCCGCAGAGTTTCGCGTAGCAGCTTGATCAACGTTTCGCGCATGGCACTGTCAAACCGGACGGGCTGAGCCAGATCATCCTGTCCGGTATTAATCCTGACGGCCGCGATGCTAAACGGGCGTCCATAACGCTGTGCCGTACTCAACCCGTTGTCAAGAAGGGCGACAAAGGTCGCGTAATCCTTAGAAGGTTCAAACTCACCCAGCGCATTTTCAAGACCGGGGACCGGCAACCGGCCCAGCAACAGGGCTTCGCGGCCTGCCTGGGAAAGACGGTAGTGATACCAGTCGCGTTGCGGGGCCTCGTCGCTCAGCGTCAGTTCGGCACAGTCAAGGCATTCGAAATATACATCGGGGCTTTCGGTGACGGCATGGCAATTGCCGCATTTTTCGACACGTCCGGGCTTGTCATAATCTACCCCGAAATGATTCAGGTTTTGCTCACAGGACGGACAGATCATCCTGCCACCTGCGCTTAATTGAAAGGCATCTTGTGGTCCCTGATGTCCGCAAGAAAAGTGATGAACAATGTCGAGTTCCTGTAAGTCCGACGACCGGCACTCCGGGCAATTTTCGGCAACATTCAAACGCGATGAGCCGCAACGGCCACAAAGGTGGGTTTTACGCCAGTAGTCACGTTCCAGTAGCCCTTGCCGGTACAACTGCGTCAAAAGGCTTCGCGATGCCAGATCAGGGCGAAGTCGCGAATATGCCACGGAGGATCGGCTTCCGGGTGCCCATGCAGGCACCGCGTCACATTGGCGGGTTGCAAGGTAGCCCAGAACATTCAGCCCTTCGCGGTCTTCCTTTGGGCGTGTACTGCCAAGTTTTGCAATCCGGCTTAGTTTTTCATAAGCGTCGCGGGTTGCTTCATGGAGGAACTGATGGCTAACTTCGGGAAAGGCACCATCGACAAATTCCGGTGGATTTTCACCAAACCAATAGATCGGAAAAAGATCGTGGGTCGCGGCTGCGCGCAGTGTAATGATCGCTTCTTGCGACAAATCGGTATTCTGATCACAGAAAACCGCCGAGAAATTACGTAAATTCGTTGCTTTGCGTACATTGACAGGCAGTTGTTCGAACATGCCAATTGTCAAAACGTCAAGCAGTTCTGCTTGCGCTACTTTCATTGTTGATTTGCCCTTTTCGTCCAACCAGTCCGAGCCTTACCGGTTCATATTCGACCAGCTTTACGAGCATCGGATTAACGAGCCATACGAACAAAAACGCATGACGGGTCACAAAGCAACGTGACATGTCTTTTTATTTTTCAATGAAATATGGGGTAATTTTGACGGATTTTAAAAGGACGCCGGTTTCACACGAATTGAACCATAAGTTATACCCAAAACGGCCACCTGGTCACAGGTGGCCGTTTGTGGCTCTAATATCCGACGTTGAGATGTTTAGATAATGTAATGGATACCGCATTCGGTTTTATCCTGCCCAGCCCAACGGCCCGCACGCACATCGGTTGTGCCCGGATCAACCCGATCGGTGCATGGCATGCACCCGATGGACAGGAACCCTTCGGCCTGAAGCGGATGACGCGGAAGTGCGCGATGCTCAAAAATATCATCGATATCTTCGGGCTTATATCCGGCCAGCGGGTTGATCTTGATCCGCGTACCAGCCGTTTCAATCGCTGGAAGCGCGTCACGTTCCCCACCATGGAAACGCTTACGTCCGGTCAACCATGCGTCATAGCCCGTGAGTGCTCGTTGAAGCGGCTCAACCTTTCGCAAATAGCAGCATTTCGCCACATCGGATGCAAACAGCATTCCGTCAGGGTCATCTGCTTTGAGCTTGTTTTCGTCCGGACGCATGATCTTGATGTTGGTCAGACCAAGCTGATCGACCAGCTTTTCGCGATACGTATGGGTTTCACCAAACAGCTTGCGGGTATCAAGGAAAATGATCGGCAGGTTAGCATCAACCTCGGCCACCAGCGCAAGCAGTGCTGCGGCCTCTGTCCCGAAGGATGAGGTCATGGTGATTTTGCCGTTGAATTCTTCATGCACCATCGGCTCGATCAGCGAAACGCCCTGCAAGTGGCCGTAACGCTTCATCAAGTCCGCCGCACGATCAGTCGCCTCCTCGACGGACATGGACCCGCCGGTGACGATGTCTTCTTCACGCATTACATTCATGGCAACCATCCACGACGATCAATATATTCGTCGGTTTTTTTCAGCAATGTCGGCATGTCCGCCCCCGACGCTTTCCATTTTTCGCGCTGATCGGAGAGCTCGCGCAATCGCTGTTCCCAGCTTGGCACCAGCCATTTTTCAATCGCACGCCGGATGCGTCCGGCCAACCTTGGGCTATGACCGTTGGTCGAAATCGTGATCATCAGGTCACCACGCTGAACGCGCGCTGGCGAGAAAAAATCACAGTATTCCTTGACGTCTTCGACATTGGCAATTGTGCCGACCGCCTTGGCAATGGCAGCCAACTCGGCGGACTTTTCTTCGCCAAGGTCGACAATAAACATAATGGACGCCGCATTGACATCTGCCGAATTTGGCAAATAACGATGCAGCCGGTCACCAGCCTGTCGGGCCAGTTCAGGTATCGGGTCTTCAGAATAGACGGTGACGTATTTCGCCCCATCACCGTCAAGCTGTTGCAAACGGTTCAGCGTGGGCTGACCGTTGCCGACCAATGCGACCGAAAGCCGCGTCAGGTCCAGATTGATGGGAAACATCGTCGATCCTCTAAAGGGTTTCTATTGGTTAACCCTGACAATGAGTGTGGAGATTAAAAAATTCAATACATTTTTTATGTGTTTTAATTTTATATAACACTATTTTATGTGTTTAATTTTCGAAAACCTGAGTGATCTGAAGGCATTGAGATATCCGTACAGCTTTTCATGCATTTTTTGGAAAACCACCCTATATTGGGCCAAATTCCGCCAGCAAGCGTGCCCGCGCGCACTGAATGACGAGAGAACCACCAAATGCCCAGTAGTGCCTCTTCCACCCTGTCAGGTAAGGTCCTTCAAAATCCGGCCCCTGATACAGTCGCCCATAAGAATGTCGCCATCTGGCTGTTTTCCTGTGCCGCACTTGTGTTCATCATGGTGGTGATTGGCGGGCTAACACGCCTTACGGAGTCGGGGCTGTCGATTGTTGAATGGCGACCATTCACCGGGACCATCCCGCCATTAAACGACGCGGACTGGGCTGCGCTTTATGCCAAGTACAGCCAATACCCGGAATTCCAGAAAGTAAATGCTTGGATGTCCGTGGATGATTTCAAAAACATCTTCTGGCTGGAATTCATTCATCGGCTTTGGGGCCGTTTGATCGGCATTGTGTTCTTCATCCCGTTCGTCTGGTTCCTTGCCAAACGCTCAATTGACGGTGCGACGAAGTGGAAACTGTGGGGGCTTTTCATCCTTGGCGGGCTTCAGGGCTTGATGGGCTGGTACATGGTGATGAGCGGTCTAGTGGATCGCCCCGATGTCAGCCAGTATCGTTTGACCGCGCATTTTGGATTGGCGTTGGTGATTTTCATCGCCCTTTTGTGGGTTGGACTTAATCAGTACGCCCCGCGCCCCGTTGGCACAAACGGATCAAAACGTGGCTGGCAATTGCTGTGTCTGATTGTCTTTACAGCCCTTTCGGGTGGCTTTGTTGCCGGGCTGGATGCCGGATATGCCTTTAACACCTTCCCGCTGATGGATGGGCAACTCATACCGGACGGCCTTTATGTGTTTGATCCAACGTGGCTGGCCCCGTTTGAAGACCATATGACCGTGCAATGGGATCACCGCTGGCTGGCCAAACTGACCTTTGTGCTGGTACTTCTGTTCTGGTGGCGGGCTGGAAAATGGGACCTGACACCCGATCAGCGCTTTGCAACACATCTGGTCTTGGCCGCAGCCTGCCTTCAGGTGGCACTTGGCATTTCGACCCTGCTGTCCGTGGTCTGGTTGCCGCTTGGTGTCGCGCATCAGGCTGGTGCGGTAGTACTCGTCGGAACCGCAACCTATGCAGCCTATAAGCTGCGCCGCGCAAACTGACAAAACCACAGAAATTGCACCATCGCAAAAGGGCAGCCCGCGGGCTGCCCTTGTTTACCGTACACCCCTCATGCCGATTTAAGTATCGGCGCGGTGCAGTGCCTTTCTGACACGTCGCATCGAAATCCAGATCGCAGCCAATACCACCGGCACCGCCAAGCCGGTCGCCATGCGATCATTGATTGGAACGCCCGCATCCTTAAGCGCCTTAAACAAATACCCCAGCAAACCAACCGCATAATATGTAATGGCGGCCACAGACAGGCCTTCGACGGTTTGCTGTAAGCGCAATTGCAATTTAACCCTGCGATCCATGCTGGCCAGCAGGTCGCGGTTTTGTGCTTCTAGCAGGATATCAACACGGGTGCGTAGAAGGTTATTGGCGCGCGCGACACGTTTTGACAGGACTTCCAACCGATCACCGATATTCTGACAGGTCCGCATGGCCGGGGCCAATCGGCGTTCCATAAATTCGGTGATGGTTTGCAGACCTTCGACCCGTTCTTCGCGAAGTTCGATTAGGCGGGCCTGAACAATGCGGTAATAAGCGCGCGCCGCACTGAAGCGATAATTCAAAGATGCCGCCATTTCTTCGGTCTGGGCAGCAAGGTCGGTCAGTTTAGATAGGGTTTCTTCGTCATTGGTTTGTGTCTTGCTGGCCATTTCAGCCGTGATGTCTGAAAGCCGGGTATCAATTTCCGACACCTTGGGTGTTGCACAATGGGCCAATGGAAAGGCCAGCAACGCCATCATGCGATAGACTTCGATTTCCTTGAGACGTTGAACCAGACGCCCGGTTTGAAGCTGTTCCATCCCCTGATCACGGATCAGAATGCGGCCAAATCCGTCTCCATGCAGGCGAAAGTCCGTCCAGACTTTTGCCGTGCCACCGAGAACACGGCTGCCGGTCAGGCCGTTATGATCAAACAGGCGGGAAATTTCTTCGTCGTTACGCCCGGTTTTCTCAACCGCGATGTGCAAGCCAACAATCAACTGTCCGGGTGTCGCTGACAACCAATCCTGTGGGATCAAATTGATCACCGGGTCTTCAAACGGGTCATCAAACTCGGCGGACCTTTTAAAGACATAGACCGTGAATTCCGCATGACGTTCCCAAATGACGGTGAAACCGTCACAGGCAGCTTCGTAATATTTCTGGTCGGCCGCCGGGGGTGTCAGGCTGTATCGGCGGCAAAAAGACAGGAAGTGATCGCGCACTTCATCGTCAAGGTCTTCGCCCGCGTGAAACGCAATGCAAGAACATCGCGCCGGGCTTGAAACCCCACCAAACGGGCGGGCATGGATTTCATTATGGAGTGCGACACGCTGGGGATGTTCAACAAACATTGCCACGGGCTTTCATAATTGGCCATTGCGGTCTATATAAAACGTTCGGACTGCAGTTTTGAAACATCGTTTTGAACCGCAAACCGACACACCCTGTATAGACGAAAGTCCAAGGTGACAGAAACCCCAGAAAGCATAAGGGAAAATACTGTCACAGGTGCTTTCATCATATGGGGAAAATCATTTGCCCGGCCAACGCTTTGACGGCCCCCAAGGAGGTTTCATGACCGATCTTCGCACCACCGACAATCTGTTTTTCGCCAAAGGTGATCTTGATCGCGAACGGCTTGAAAATCAGGTCAATGACGCGCTCGGCGCAGCAGAAGACGGGGAACTGTTTTTGGAATACCGCCAGTCTGAAAGTCTGGTCTGGGATGATGGCCGCCTGCGCAGTGCCAATTTTGATACCGCACAGGGGTTTGGCCTGCGCGCTGTTGCCGACGAAGCCACCGCGTTTTCGCACTCCAACGAACTCTCCAACGATGCGGTTGCCCGGGCTGCCGAGACCGTTAAGGCAGTTGGACAAGGGCGTTCCGGCAAAGTCGATCTTGGATCGATTGGTACCAATATATCGCTTTATTCGGATGTGAACCCGCTGGGTGAAGCAACGTTTGAGGCCAAAGTTGACCTTCTGGCACAGATTGATGCCTATGCCCGATCACGTGATCCGCGCGTAGCCCAAGTATCCGCATCGATTTCGGGTAACTGGCAGGCGGTACAAATCTGGCGTTCGGGCGGTCAGCGTATAGGTGATATTCGCCCGTTGGTTCGGTTCAACGTGTCGGTTGTCGTCAAACAGGGCGACCGCATGGAATCGGGTTCCCACGGCGAAGGTGGGCGGATTGGCTATGACGGTTTCTTTGACGAAAAAACCTGGAAGTCTGCCGTCGACGAGGCACTTCGTCAGGCCGTTGTAAATCTGGACTCCGTCGCCGCACCTGCAGGTGAAATGACTGTGGTGCTCGGCCCGGGCTGGCCGGGTATTTTGCTGCATGAAGCCATCGGTCACGGGCTTGAAGGTGATTTTAACCGTAAGGGCACATCGGCCTTTGCCGGACTTTTGGGCCAGCGCATCGCATCGCCCGGGGTTACGGTTGTCGATGATGGCACCATCAATGACCGCCGCGGGTCACTGTCGATTGATGATGAAGGCACCCCGACCCAGCAAACCGTTCTGATCGAAGACGGCATCCTTAAGGGCTTTATGCAGGACCGCCTGAACGCACGTTTAACCGGGGTTAAATCCACCGGCAATGGCCGTCGTCAATCTTATGCTCACGCCCCGATGCCCCGCATGACCAACACCTATATGCTGGGCGGTGACAAAGACCCTGCTGAAATACTGGCATCGGTCAAAAACGGTATCTATGCCGTCAATTTTGCCGGCGGTCAGGTTGATATCACCTCGGGTAAATTCGTATTTTCCGCATCCGAAGCCTATTTGATCGAAAATGGCAAACTCGGCGCGCCGGTCAAGGGTGCGACCCTGATTGGCAACGGCCCCGACAGCCTGACCAAGGTTTCGATGGTTGGTAACGACATGAAACTTGATAACGGCATTGGCACATGCGGCAAGGATGGTCAGGGCGTTCCCGTGGGTGTCGGCCAACCGACCCTGCGCATTGACGGCCTGACCGTGGGTGGAACGGCGGTATAAGCCGCCTCCCCTCCCGAACAGGAGAATGACCTATTTTCATACAGACAACTTATCCTATTGTATGATGATACTATGCTGATCATCACGAGAACACCAATCGGGCGCATGGCTTACATCATGCGCCCGTACCTCATAATCTATCTAAAGTAGATTCAAAAAGATTTCGGATGCAGTCTGCCGGGTTTCGACACCCGAGCACCTTGCATTCGACCGGTTGGGAGACCGGAAAAATCTGCGAGATTTTGGGGGATAACTTGAAGGCAAGCCGATCGCGGCACGGCACAGCATTATTGGCTGTGCTCGGGGTCTTGGTAATGGGGATAACCGGTGCCAATGCCCAACAAGGCGTTGATGTGCGCACCGACGAGGCGCGTCAGTTTTCAACCGATTTTGACCGGCTTACCGATGTGACCGAACGGGCAAACCGTTTGCTTAAAACCGATGATGGCGGCGACATCACCTATGGCGACATTCTTGCCAACCCAGATGATATTGTTTTGAATTTCCGCTGGGCCAAGGCGCAACTTGGGCGCGGTGATGTGCGCGGCGCATCGGCAACCCTTGAACGTATTCTGGTTCTTGATCCAAACCTTGCACCGGTGCGTTTGTATTACGCGATTGTTCTGTATCGCCTTGATAGCCTTGATGAAGCGCGTGCGCAGTTTGATCGCCTAAGGGGGATGAACGTATCACCAGAAGTTGCTGCCGATATTGATCGGTATATCTCAGCCATTGAACGCCGTCGCAAACGCCTGCGGCAGGCCGTTACCCTGACACTGGGCAGTCAGATCGACAGCAACCGAAATGCCGCCGCATCAGACAAGGAACAGCTGGTAACCGGAACATTAACGCAAATTACATCGAGTTCGGACAAACCAACCAATGACATCGCCTATATCGGCGCTCTGCGCTATGATCTGAGCTACGACCTTGGCTATCAGGAAGGTCATGAACTCTTTGCGAGCATGACCGGCTATGCCAGTGATCAGGTGCAACTGGACTCCCTTGACCTTGGATCGTTTTCGGTTGATGCCGGGGCGCGTATTCGCGGCGGATATTGGGTTTTGACACCATCGGTCAACCAAACCGCACAATCGCTTTCCAAGGAAAAGTATCTGACGTCGCGCACGGGTCGACTGCGCCTTGATTGGAACCCGCGCCCGTTCTTTAATTTGAACGGTGATATCAGCTATTCTGACGAACGCTATCAAAACACCTCTGAGTCCAGCGCACTGCGCCTGCATTCCGGGCAACGCTATGGCGCACGACTTGGTGGTAACTACACGTGGACACCTAATAACCGCACCACGGTTAATCTTTTTGCGGGTGAAAAAGACGCTGCCCGAAACTATTATAGTTATGACAGCTTGAGCGGCGAGCTGATCCATGCTTATCTATTTGGTGGGGGAAGTTACATAAGCGGAAGTATCCGCCATGGTATTGATCGTTATCGCGACCCGGATTTTCTGGTGACCGGCAATTCGCCGCAACACCGGGTGGATCGCAGCACACGGACAAGATTGACCTATGGCGCACCACTTTCGCAATTACTGCCGTCTGATTTGTTTGGGGATAGCAAAGCGGTAGATCAGGTATACAGCTTTTTGGCACCGATCAATTGGTCCATCACGGGTGAATATCTGAACACAAAATCAAACATTCCCAATTACGAATATCACAATGCCCGGGCGCAGTTTTATCTGACCCGGCGATGGGAGTTCTAGGAATGCTAGACCATGTAACCGCCACCCGTTCCAACCGTTACCTTACGCGATGGATGAAAACCTTTGCATTTGGTAGTGCCCTTGCGCTCTGCATGTCACTAACGGCACCGGCAAAAGCCGACCTTAACGCCGAAATGGCAGGTGTTTCTGCAGCCGTGACCGGGGAAGTTATCCTCGCCAAATCGGCGGGCGAAATCGGCACGTTGGTTGAAAGTGGCATGCCGGTTTATCTCGGGGACCGCATTATCACATCACCCAATGCCGGGATGCAGATCCTGCTGCTGGACGAGACGGTCTTTACCATCGGCCCGAACAGCGACATTGCAATTGATGAATTTGTCTATGACCCGGTAACCGGCGATGGCCGTATTGTGGCCGACATGGCGCGCGGGGTGATGCGCTTTGTCACAGGTAAAATCCCACTCAACAATCCAGCCAGCATGGACATCAACCTTCCAGTTGGCTCTATCGGTATTCGTGGCACCATTGGCTTGATCCGCTCGGTCTCCGCCGAACAGGCCAATGAAATCATGCCCGGCACGTTTGATACATCCAGCCCGGATGGCGCCAATCCGCAGATTTTCATGGCGGTTAACCAAGGGCCCGGCCTGTCGCGCAATGACACAACGTCCCGTCCCGGTGCCTTTGCCGTGTCAGATCAGAACGGCAATAGCGAAAACATCACCGGCGAGAATTTCGGCGTCTTTGTTAGCAACTCGGTTGTGACCGAACCGGCGCGCTTCCCGCTTGGTGTAGCGACCTATGATTTTTCCGCCAACCTTGTACGCACGGCATCACGCCGGACAAATGATGACGGCAGTTCTTCGACTTCCGCGTCGACAAGCAGCTCAGCACCCGTGGTAAGTCAACAACAAGCTACGCAGGCGAACAGCCAAACTGGATCGACGATGGCAGCGTCACTTGATGTCGCCTTGGCTCAAGTCAGCACGACCAGCCCATCTTCGACAGAAGATGAAACGACGGAAATCCTGAACAACATTGAAAGCGTCAATAGCTCAGATGGTACCGATGGTGCCGACAGTCCGTTTACGTATGACGGGCTGCGTATGGTTACGAGCGGCACGGCAACAACTGGTAACCTGGCTGTAAGTGGCGGTGGGATTTCATACACTTTTGCCAGCACTATTGACTATGCAAACCGGCAAGTAAGCGTGTCATTTACCAATATTAATGACGGTGTAGGCACAGGTGGACAAGCATCATTTAGCAATATTGATTACACCGGATCTACTGGAAACGTGGCATTTGACAATAACGATTTCAGTTACAATGGTGCTTGCAACACGATGAATTGTGACCCATCCGCGACATTCACCGATGCCGCCAATGTTGATTTCAATGTGAAAACGACGAATGTGCCCAATGGCAATGCATCCTCAGGCACACTGAACTGATCGTGTTAAAGCATTCAGATACATGCGTCTGAGTAAATCGCGCCTTTTGGCCGGACTGCACTATGCGATCCCCTTGGCCGTCCTGCTGACCTGCATCTTTTTGCGGTGGCAGGATGTGCCGTTTGTTGATCAGTTGCGCCTGAGCGTTTTTGATACCTATCAGCGCATCTCACCGCGCAGTTACGAAGATGTCGGGGTGCGGATTGTTGATATCGACGAACGCAGCTTAGCGGAACTTGGACAATGGCCTTGGCCGCGCACACGTTTGGCGGGGCTGCTTTACCGGTTGCGATCAAATGGTGCCCGCGTTGTCGGATTTGACGTTGTCTTTGCCGAACCCGACCGGACATCCCCCGCGCGCGTTGTCAAAGACTGGCCGTCGGGTCGGGACACCGACAAAATCAAGGATCTGGCCGATAACCTTCCCGATCATGATGCGCTGTTTGCCCAGTTCATTCGTGGCACGGGACAGGTGGTTACCGCCATCCAGCTGACCACCAAGAAAATCGATGAGTTGCCGCGCCAGATCGGCAATTTCAGCGTTGCTGGCGAGGCTGGACGCACACTTTCCGATTTCATTCCGGTGCTGCCCGGGGCGGCCAAAAACCTTGATGCGATTGAGGACGCCGCCAGTGGCAATGCATTGGTCAATGTATCGCCCGAACAGGATGGCATTGTCCGGCGGGTACCATTGCTTGCCGCCCTTGATCATGAATTGCCCGCTATTGGCATGCCGGTATATCCGACATTGTCGATGGAAATGTTGCGCGTGTTGCAAGATGCACCGCGCACCATGAATGTGCGTATGTCAGGCGCAAGTGGCAGCGAACGCTGGACACAATCGCAGGGGATTGAGGCCATTCGGGTTGGGGATATCACCATCCCAACCGATCACGCTGGGCACATGTGGGTACATTTCACAGGCCATCAGACGGATCGGTATATTTCCGCAGCCGACGTTATGAATGACGCGCTGCCCACCGGCAGCCTGCAAAACAAAGTTGTTCTGGTCGGAACAAGTGCGGCGGGGCTTCTTGATTTGCGATCCACGCCGCTTGACCGGGTTTTACCCGGTGTGGAAGTTCATGCCGAGATGCTTGAACAAATGATCCTTGAACATTTTCTAACCCGCCCCTATTGGGCCGCAGAGGCCGAAACCATTGTCCTGTTGATACTGGGTCTATTTTTTGTTCTGGCCGTCCCACGTCTGGGTGCAATTTGGCCCGCGGTCATTGGCAGCAGCTTAGCGCTTGGCGCAATCACCTTTTCCTGGTGGGCCTATAGTAGCCAATTGTTGCTGATTGATCCGGCCTATCCGCTGATCAGTCTTTTGGCGGTGTATCTTGCCACCAGTTTGATCGGCTTTATGCGTACCGAGGGCGAACGCCGACAAGTTAGGTCTGCTTTTGCCAACTATTTATCCCCGGCATTGGTCGAACAGCTTGCCCGTCACCCCGACCGCCTAAAACTTGGCGGGGAAACCCGTGACATGACATTGATGTTTTGTGACGTACGTGGATTTACCGCAATTTCCGAGGGTTTCAAATCCAATCCGCAAGGCTTAACTCGCCTGATCAATCGGCTTCTGACCCCACTTACCGACTGTATCCTTCGGCGCGAGGGCACGATTGATAAATACATGGGTGACTGCATCATGGCATTCTGGAATGCGCCACTTGATGTCAAAAACCATGCACATCAAGCCTGCGAAAGCGCACTTGCGATGCGGCGTGCACTTGATGAACTCAATACCGAACGCCAAACCGAAGCCACAAATGAAAACATCCCGTTCATGCCGCTAAATGTCGGGATCGGGATAAATTGCGGAGACTGTCTTGTTGGCAACATGGGGTCTGATCAGCGGTTTGATTATTCGGTTCTGGGGGACGCGGTCAATCTGGCATCGCGTCTTGAGGGACAGTCGAAAAATTATGGCGTTGATATCGTTCTGGGCGAAGCCATCGCGAAACGCGTTGAAGACGATTTTGCCATTCTCGAACTTGATCTGATTGCGGTAAAAGGCAAAAGCGAAGCGGTTCATATTCACGCACTTTTGGGCGATGCAAACCTGAAAAACTCGGATGGTTTTGCCTTGCACCGTAACGCACATCAAAACATGATAAATGCATACCGTGCCCAGAATTGGGACGAGGCAAAGGCCTTGCTTGATCAATGCCGCGAAATGTCGTGCACCACTGACAACTCTGGGCCACTCGACGGACTTTATGATCTTTATGAAGAACGGATCCGCCTCTTCCGCGCGACACCGCCGCCCACCGACTGGAACGGTGTTTTTGTTGCGATCAGCAAATAGTGCCTCTTGCCATGTGGTCGAAATCACAACACTCTGCTGAAGACCAACCGTTCCAGCCCCACCAAAAGACCACCGCCACCAACGCGACAAAGAGGATTTGATGAACTTCTCATCTGACAATGTTTCGCCGATCTGCCCCGAAATCCTGTCTGCCATCGCAGCAGAAAGTGAAAGTGCCGCCCTGCCCTATGGCGCGGATGACAAAAGCCAGCTACTTGACGCCGCCTTTTCCGAGCTGTTTGGAACCGAGGTCGCGGTTGTTCCGGTGGCAACCGGCACGGCGGCAAACCTGATTGGTCTTTCGGGTCTGGTGTCACCGTTTGGCGGGGTGGTTTGCCACCACCGCGCCCATATCAATATGACGGAATCAACTGGGGTGGCATTCTATGGCGGGGGAACAAAGCTTTTGGGACTTGATGGCCCATCGGCAAAGATCGAGGCGGCGACACTTGATAGCTTTTTGACCGCACACAGCCCCAATGGCATGCATTCGGTAGACCCCGAATGTGTCGCCATTACCCAGACCACCGAGTTCGGTACAGTTTATACTGTTGATGAGGTCCATGCGATTGGCTCGGTATGTCAGAAACACGACATGCGACTGTTCATGGATGGTGCACGGTTTGCCAACGCGGTTGCCCATCTGGGCTGTCATCCGGCCGATATCACGTGGAAGGCAGGGGTCGATGTGTTGAGTTTTGGGGCGACCAAAAACGGCGCTTTGGCGGTGGATGCGATTATCCTGTTTGACCCAGAATTGCGCCGTCATACAGAAAAAAGCCGCAAGCGCGGTGGGCATCTGTTTTCCAAGCACCGTTACCTTGCCGCACAGCTTCTGGCCTATGTGCAAGATGACCTTTGGCTGCGCAATGCGCGCCATGCCAATGATGCGGCAATGACCTTGATGGACAGCCTGCAATCGCTTGGTGCGAAGGCGGCCTTCGCACCACAGGGCAATGAGCTGTTTATGCATATGACCGATGAGCTTGCGGGCAAACTGCGCGACGGTGGACTGGCGTTTCGCCCATGGGCATCAATCGGGCCGGATGCCTATCGGTTTGTGTGTGCTTGGAACAGCCCGATTGATGTGATCCGGAAGCTTCCCAAAACCATCGCCGGGTAACACCGATCATTTTCAGGACACATAGCCGTGCACGGATGATGGCCACCATTGCCATGATCAAGGATTGCGTGTGATAACGTCGCTTAACAAACGTCTCATCCGTCTTAGCCACCAAGATATATACGAGAAAACCGATGAATTTTGCGTCTGATAACGTATCGCCCTTTTGCCCCGAGATCCTCGCTGCCCTTACCCAAGAAGGTAAAGACAACGCCCCGGCATATGGCGGCGACGATATCAGTCAGCAACTTGATGCGGCCTTTTCCCAACTGTTTGACACGGACGTTAAAGTCATTCCGGTCGCAACAGGGACGGCAGCAAATTGCATCAGCCTATCCGCCCTTGTATCGCCCTATGGCGGCGTGATTTGCCATCACGAAGCCCACATCAACGAAGATGAAAGCACGGGCGTTGCGTTCTTTACCGGCGGGGCAAAGCTTCTGCCAATGGATGGGCCGACGGCAAAGCTTGAAGCCAACACCCTTGACCAGTTTATCGCCGGGCAGGTTAATCGCGGCGTGCATTCTGTTTCACCAGAATGTGTTGCCATCACCCAAGCAACCGAACTGGGCACGGTGTATACGCAGGCTGAAGTCGGCGCGATTGGCAACGTTTGTAAAAAACACGGCTTGCGCCTGTTTATGGATGGGGCGCGCTTTGCCAATGCGGTTGCGCATCTGGACTGCCATCCCGCCGACATCACGTGGAAAGCTGGCGTTGATGCGCTGAGCTTTGGCGCGACCAAAAATGGCGCTATGGCCGTTGATGCGATTGTGCTGTTTGACACCAGTCTGAAAAACCGCGTTGAACAGGCACGTAAACGCAGTGGGCATTTACATTCCAAACACCGGTACCTTGCGACCCAGCTTCTGGCTTATGTCAAAAACGATGTCTGGCTGAAAAATGCTGGGCATGCCAATGATGCAGCAACGGTTCTTGCCGATATTCTGTGCCAGCACGGTGCCACACTTGCCCATCCGTCAGACGGCAATGAATTGTTCGTAAATCTTGACGCCGATCTTGCCGAGAAACTGCGTGCGGCTGGTGTTCAATTTCATCCGTGGCCGTCGCTTGGTGCAACTGTTTATCGGTTTGTCGCAGCATGGAGCACGGATATCGCGCAAGTGCGCGAACTTAATGCACGCATAAGTTAACATTGCGGGCGAACGGGGAGCGATATTCAAACGAATCCTTCAAATTCAAATAGATACGAATCGTTTAAAACCACATAGCCAAGACGTGATATTCACGTTTCCCTGTCTCAGCCCTGAAAAAAATGCACGGCTCCCATACATAATTAGGGGAGTAATTTTCATAAAAATAACAAACACTTGACATAAATTCATCATTCAAGGGGCTTGCCTTATCTACGTAGAACCACGCAGCAAGCGTTGACGATACCTAGAAACCCTGATTATTTTCCCTCGTCGATTACCAACATAGAGTGTTGTTGGATCGGGTAACCCCGTCCGTTCCAATGCGCACACTGCCAAGCATGACTTTCAACAAGATCATGTGGTGTGTGCCATTTTGTTCGGGCCAGCCTTGAGGGAGGCATTTAATGAAAGCGAATTTCGTCAAAGCGGCGATTGGTGCAGGTCTGCTTGCAGCGACCGCACTTGCTGCTCCGACTGCTGCTTCGGCAAAAACTCTGGTGTATTGCTCGGAAGGTAGCCCGGAAGGCTTTAACCCGCAGCTTTACACATCCGGCACCACCTTCGACGCCTCCTCGCGTCAAATTTTCAACCGTCTGGTACAGTTCAAACGCGGCACCACCACCATCGTTCCTGGTCTCGCGACCAGTTGGGACGTTTCAGCCGACGGTACGGAGTACACCTTCAAACTGCGTGAAGGTGTCAAATGGCATACGACCAATGACTTCACCCCGTCGCGCGATTTCAATGCCGACGACGTGATCTTCTCTTTCATGCGCCAGCTCGACAAGGACCACGCATATAACGGCGTTTCAGGTGGCTCTTACGAGTACTTTAACTCAATGTCGATGGGCGACCTAGTCAAGGACGTTGTCAAGGTTGACGACTATACCGTCAAGTTCATTCTTAACCGTCCGGAAGCGCCGTTCATTGCCAACATGGCGATGGATTTCGCATCAATCCTGTCGGGTGAATATGCTGATAAAATGATGGAAGCCGGTACCCCGGAAAATGTTGACCTGAACCCGGTCGGCACCGGTCCGTTCCAGTTGGTTCAGTACCAAAAAGATGCGGTTATCCGTTACAAAGCATTCCCCGAATACTGGGAAGGCAAAGCACCCCTCGACAATCTGATCTTTGCCATTACGCCTGACAGCACTGTTCGTTATCAGAAGCTGAAAGCTGGTGAATGCCATGTCATGCCATTCCCGAACCCGGCTGACCTGACCGCGATGGATGCTGATGAAGACATCAACCTTATGAGTCAGGAAGGCCTGAACGTTGGCTATCTTGGGTACAACACCCAGAAAGAACCCTTCACCGACGTGAAGGTTCGTAAAGCACTGACCATGGCGATTAACAAAGACGCCATCATCGAAGGTGTTTATCAGGGTGCTGGGGTGGCGGCGAAAAACCCGCTTCCGCCAACGATCTGGTCATACAATAACGATACTGTTGATGACAAATACGATCCGGAAGCTGCCAAAGCCATGCTGGCAGAAGCTGGTTATCCGGACGGCTTCACCACCGATGTCTGGGCCATGCCGGTTCAGCGTCCTTACAACCCGAACGCACGCCGTATGGCGGAGATGATTCAGGCTGATTGGGCGAAAATTGGTGTGAATGCTGAAATCGTGTCCTACGAGTGGGGCGAATACCTTGAGCGCACCAAAAAAGGTGAACAGGGTACCTTCATGCTCGGCTGGACCGGCGACAACGGCGATCCCGATAACTTCCTTGCGGTTCTGCTTGGTTGCGACGCTGTTGGCAGCGCCAACCGTGCACAGTGGTGCAACGAAGAGTTCGACAACCTGATTCAGCAGGCAAAAACTACTGCGGACGTTCTTGAGCGTACCCGTCTGTACGAAGAAGCTCAGGTTGTCTTCAAACGTGAAGCACCTTGGGCAACCATCGCACACTCGGTCGTTTTCGAACCGCTGCGTAAAGAAGTTGTCGACTACAAGATTGATCCGTTCGGTGGTCACATCTTCTATGGCGTCGACCTCGAAGAATAAAACGTACCAAAACCTTGTCGAAGAGGCCCGGACTTCCGGGCCTCTTTGCAATTCCGCAAAATAGAGAGAGACATCCACCCACAACCCTACCTGTGCGTGGATGCAATAAAGGCCCGATGGCATGCTAGGTTTCCTTTTACGCCGTTTGGGTGACGTCATACCCACCTTCTTTGGCGTTACCATTCTGGTGTTTCTGATGATCCACCTGATCCCAAGCGACCCGATCCAGATGATGGCAGGTGAACGTGGCGTTGATCCCGCACGCTATGCCGAACTGCAAAAGGAATACGGTTTCGACAAGCCACTTGTCGTACAGTATTTCAATTATCTCGGCGGCGTGTTGCAGGGTGATTTGGGAAAATCCTTTGTCACCAAACGTCCGGTGATTGAGGAATTCGCAACCCTGTTCCCGGCAACCATCGAGCTAAGTGTGATGGGCATATTGTTTGCCGTCATAATCGGCCTGCCACTTGGGGTAATCGCAGCAATAAACAGGGGGAAATGGCTGGACCATCTAACGATGAGCCTGTCATTGACCGGTTACTCTATGCCAATCTTCTGGTGGGCATTGCTGCTGATCATGTTCTTTTCGACGAGTCTTGGCTGGACCCCAGTGTCCGGGCGTTTGTCGGTCCTCTACTATATCGAACCCACTACGGGCTTCATGTTGATCGATACGTTGCTCAGTGGCGAAAAAGGTGCGTTTACCAGTGCGCTCAGCCACTTGATCCTGCCGACCATAGCACTGGGGACCATTCCCATGGCAGTGATCGCACGTATGACACGGTCATCAATGCTCGAAGTTCTGGGCGAGGAATATATTCGTGTCGCACGCGCCAAGGGATTAACCCCCATGCGCGTCATCATGGTCCATGCATTGCGCAACGCACTGATCCCGGTAATCACGGTGATCGGCCTTCAGGTTGGTGTACTGTTTGCCGGTGCGATCCTGACCGAAACCATCTTTTCGTGGCCCGGCATTGGTAAATGGATTGTCGAGGCACTAAACCGTCGCGATTACCCGACCATTCAGGGGGGCATCTTGATGATTGCCTTTGTCGTGATGGGTGTGAATCTGTTTGTTGATCTGATGTATGGGGTGATCAATCCCCGTATCCGGCATAAACGTTAAGGAGCGCGGGACATGACAAGTCAAAACACGCCGTCGACCGCGCCGCAAAATGCCGCAGACGACACCATGAGCAAGCCACCAAGCCCGTTCATGGAAACATGGAACTATTTCCGTAAAAACCGCGGGGCTTACGTCGGATTGATCGTTATTGCGATCATCCTGTTTGTCGCCGCGTTCGCGACCTTTATCTCCCCCTATGATCCAATTATGCAGGACCGCTCCGCGTTCCTCAAACCACCAATCTGGATGGAAGGAGCCGATCCGCGCTATATCCTTGGCACCGATGCGGTGGGCCGCGATATTTTGTCGCGCCTGATCCATGGGGCACAGCTTTCAGTTTCCATTGGCGTTTTTGTGGTCATCATATCGATGGTCGCCGGGATCATGCTTGGCGTGACCGCCGGGTATTTCCGCGGCTGGATCGAAGTCGCCATCATGCGCATGATGGATACCATGCTGGCCTTGCCAAGCCTGATCATGGCGATGGCGATTGTCGCCATCCTCGGTCCGGGACTTGAAAATGCCATGCTGGCCATCGCGATTGTTCAGCTCCCCCACTATGTCCGCCTGTCGCGTGCATCGGTGGTGACGGAGCTTAACAAGGAATATGTTATCGCGTCCCAGATCGCCGGTGCCGGGCATATGCGCCAGATGTTTATCAACATCCTGCCCAACTGCATGGCACCGCTGATTGTTCAGGGGACACTTGGTATTTCCAGCGCCATTCTTGATGCTGCGGCCCTTGGCTTCCTTGGTCTTGGTGCGCAGCCACCGCTGCCCGAATGGGGTACCATGCTGGCCGAAGCCCGCGAATTTGTGGGTTCGGCATGGTGGGTGATCACCTTCCCCGGTCTTTGCATCCTCGTCACCGTGCTTGCCTTCAACCTGATGGGTGATGGTCTGCGCGATGCCCTTGATCCTAAAATGAAGCGGTAAGTTATGGCTCTTCTCGAAGTTAAAAACCTGACAGTCGAGTTCGGCTCCGAAGACAAGCCGTTTCGTGCTGTTGATTCAGTAAGCTACTCGGTTGATCGCGGCGAAGTCCTTGGCATCGTCGGTGAATCGGGCTCTGGTAAGTCTGTGTCGTCGCTTGCGATTATGGGGCTGATCGATTTTCCCGGTCGCGTGACCGCAGACAGCCTGACCTTTGATGGTCAGGACCTGCTCAAGATGCCAGCCAAGAAACGCCGCGCGATTACGGGCAAAGACATCGCCATGATCTTTCAGGATCCGATGTCGGCCCTTAATCCATGCTTTACGGTTGAAGCCCAAATCATGGAGGCCCTTAAGGTCCATGAAGGCGGCAACAAAAAGCAGCGTCGTGAACGGACACTTGATCTGCTTAATCAGGTCGGTATTCCCGATCCCAAGTCCCGCATGACGGCCTATCCGCACCAGTTATCGGGCGGCATGAGCCAGCGTATCGTCATTGCCATGGCGATTGCCTGTCAGCCGCGCCTTCTGATTGCCGATGAGCCGACCACGGCATTGGATGTCACCATTCAGGCCCAGATCATCGACCTTCTGCTTAAATTGCAGGACGACAGCGATATGGGACTGCTTTTGATCACCCATGACCTTGCCTTGGTGTCAGAAGCGGCCAACCGCATTCAGGTCATGTATGCCGGTCAACTGTTTGAAAGTGGGCCGGCCGACAGTATCTTTGCAGCACCGCGTCATCCCTATACGCAGGCCCTTCTTGAAGCATTGCCAGAACGTTCAGCAGGCAATGACCGGCTGAGCACAATCCCCGGCGTGGTTCCGGGTCAGTATGACCGCCCGAAAGGCTGTTTGCTGGCGCCGCGTTGCCGTTACGCCAATGATCACTGCATGCAGGACCGCCCGGAAGTCACCGACTTTAACGGACGTGATGTGCGGTGTTTCTATCCACTGAATGACCAAGGCCAGCCGACGGGTCAAGCCACCGGCCAAACTGCCGGGGAGACAGTATAATGAGCTTTCTCGATACCAAACCCGGTGTTCCGTTGCTGGAATCCGATGATCTTGTGCGTCACTACGATGTTAATCGTGGCCTTGGCAAACCCAGTGCCACGGTTAAGGCACTTGATGGCGTTTCCTTTACGCTTGAAGCCCAAAAGACTTTGGCGGTTGTTGGGGAATCTGGCTGCGGGAAATCGACCCTTGGTCGTCAGCTGACCCTGATTGAAAAGCCAAGTGCCGGACAGCTTAAAATCAATGGCGAGGCTGTCGGTGATCTTTCCGACAAAGACGCCAAGATGTTCCGTCGCACGGTTCAGATGATTTTCCAGAACCCTTATGGGTCGCTGAACCCGCGCAAAAAAGTCGGTCAGATCCTTGGCGAGCCGGTGTTGCTTAATATGGATCACCTTGGCCGTAAGGAACGCGAAGAACGGGTGCGCGACACCATGGCCAAGGTTGGCCTGCGTCCTGAGTTCTATGGCCGCTATCCACATATGTTTTCGGGTGGTCAGCGTCAGCGTATTTCCATTGCACGTGCGCTGATTTTGGAGCCGAAAGTCATCGTTGCCGATGAACCGGTTTCCGCCCTTGACGTGTCGGTGCAGGCACAGGTTCTCAACTTGATGATGGACCTTCAGGAAGAGATGAATGTCGCCTATGTTTTCATCTCGCACGATCTTTCTGTCGTCAGACATATTGCAGATGACGTCATGGTGATGTATCTCGGTCGCGTCGCGGAAAAAGGACCGACCGAAGAAATCTTTGCCAAGCCATTACACCCCTATACACGGGCACTTTTGGCATCGGCCCCAAAGATCGACCCGGCACAACGCGTGAAGGCAGAACCGCTTACCGGTGAGCTGCCTTCGCCGATTAACCCGCCATCGGGCTGTGCGTTTCATAAACGCTGCCCGTTCGCCAACGAACATTGTGCACAGGTCCGCCCGGAACTGCGCATGTTCGAAGGCCGCGAGGTGGCGTGCCATCGGGTCGAAGAAATCGCCTGACAACAGGTGATCGCCCGGATTGCCAAACAGGTTTTCCGGGTAGACAAGGGAGCAAGGGGGCGCGCTGTAACCAGCTGCGCCCCTGCGCATTTTAGGGGTGTTTTCGCAATACTGTCGGAATGATCAGACCGCGCTTCGTGACCGGCTGGTAAAGGCAAGCAAGACACCCGCAGCCATCAACAACGAACCGCTGATACGGTTTAGCCAGCGCATATGGCGTGCTGAGCGGATCACGCCTTTGACCTGACCACCGATCAACCCGTAGCCCAGCAAAACTGTGCCTTCAAGTGCGATAAAGGTCGCCCCCATCACGGCAAACTGCCCGCCATAGGCCACATCAGGTGCCAAAAATTGCGGAAAAAGGGCGGTGAAAAACAGGATCGCTTTTGGGTTGCCAATCGCGGTAAAGAATTCCGTACGCGCCAAAGTCATCGCACCGGGATAGGGCATCAGGGCTTCAGCCGTGCCATCAGAACCGTCGTCCTTTCCTTCCGATACTTTGGCAAACCAGCTTTTAAGGCCAAGATAGACCAGATAAATCGCCCCGCCCCATTTGATAATCCCAAAGGCAATCTCACTTGCACCCAAAACAATGCCAAGCCCCATTGCCGTCACCGTGATCATCAAGGCAAAGGCAATCAGCCGACCAATCCCGCCCACAGCCGCCGCAGACACACCGTGACGCGCGCCGTTAAACATCGCCAGAAGGTTATTGGGCCCAGGGGCGATTGACACAAAGAATGTCGTACCTATGAATAGAAGCCATGTTTCAAGCTGCATATCAAAACGTCCTGATCGAAAATAAGTGACGCCCTGATTGCGCCCCAAAATCAATCGCGCGTCAATGACGTAATCATTTCCGATGCGGCGGGCCATTTCGCAGACAACGCCGTACGCGTGCCCATAGAGAAATCGGCAAAATCAAATCCCGGTGCCACGGTACAGCCCAAAAGCGCGAACTTTCCGCCGGGTTTCAGGCGGGCCCCCTGCCAGACATTTTTCGGCACAACCATTTGCGGGGTTTGCCCGACCAAAAGGTCGGTTCCGATTTCAACATGCTTATGCGTGCCGTCTTCAAACAGTTGAAGCTGTTCAACCGCATCACCAAGGTAATGATGGAAAATCTCGTCACTGGTCAGGATGTGCATGCCTGAAAAGGTATCGGGGGTCAGAAGATAATAAATCGCCGTGCCGGTGCTGCGCACGCCTAGATAGCGGTTGCCCGGATTACAGGTTTCAAAGGATCGAAATGTTTCGGCGTAATAGCCGCCTTCGGGATGAGGTTGCAGGCCGAGTTTTGCGATCAGGTCGTCAATCGTGATGGCATCTGGCATGGCGTACTTCCCTTTAATCAACGGCATTTATTTCCCGACATCATGACGAAAAAAGGGGAAAGGCGCAAACCTTCCCCCTGATAAATTCAGTCTGGATTGAAGGACCAAGCACCTAGTTGGTTTTGTGATCCATCTTGTTATGGTTCATCTCGCCATGATCCATGTCGCCCATGCCAGCCGGTCCTTTGGCAAGCGGACCAAGCACATTGATCATCACCGGCACATCGCCCGCTTTTTCAAATTCAAGCGTCACCTTGATCATTTCCCCTTCGGCAAGCGGCTTTTTCAGGCCCATCAGCATGACGTGATAGCTGCCCGGCTTGAACATGACATTGCCGTGCATCGGCACATCAATGCCGCCTTCGACCTGGCGCATCTTCATGACGTTATTAGCCATGATGTGGGTATGCAGCTCAGTTTTTTCCGCCAAATCACTGCGTACACCAACAACCCGATCCGCATCACCGTGATTGACCACCTCAAGGAAAGCAACGCCGTTGCGCACCTGACCAAGCGATGCTTTGGACCATGCGTCCTTGATTTCAATATCCGCGGCAAAGGCGCTGGAAACAACAAACAGCGATGTGATGGTCGCGATGACAGCAAACAGTTTTTTCATGGGATTTCATCCGTCTTTTGGCCTGCAACACACAGGTCCGATTTCATAAATTGGCTTTGTTTTGAAATCAGACGGAAAGTGGTGGCGCGCGCGAATGACGTATGCGCGGGATTTTATGCCCTGCGGCGACCCCGATCGCATCGGTATAGGTGATGAGGCCGATCTTTGACATCGGAGCAATGTCGGGCACACCCAAATCAACAAACACACCATGATGGGTCGCACAAAGGGAACAGAACCCATGGGCCGCATTGCTTTTGTCGTCTTGCGTCGGCGGGGCATCACCACTGAGCGATACAGCCCGAATACCATCGGGGGTGCAGATCAGCAGAAGATCACCGCCGGGAGCAGCCTGCGCGCCAGAAACGCCAATCCCCTGCCCGCCAAGAAGTGCCGGGATAAAGCCCGATTGCGTAAAACCCGCCAGCAAAATAACACACGCCATGCCCCAGACCTGAAGCAAACGGCTTAGAGGTCGGACACAGCTGGCACTATGTGAGCAGGTAAAAACACGCATCGGTTTGATATGCACGATATAGCGGTCCCTCGCAATGACATTGATCATTGTAAAGCCATCGCAAACACATGATCATGACCGCGCTAAGATAAAGCGATTAGAGCCCCACCATGCATAAATATGCAATTGCCAATCCCGTCACTCTGCCTCACCCAGCACTGCCAGATGCGGATTGGGCGGACAGTTTTGCCATCACCACATCCCACACGGGCATCACCCCTGAAATTGCCGCGCAAAAGATCATGCAATCCCGACCGGTCTGGGTCGCTCGATTGATGCAAATTCGCGATCTTGTCATGCGACCATTCGGTTTAAAGCCCGGCGTAAATGACCCTGAAAACCCCAACATTATTGGAATTTTCCCCGTGATCGCACGGGCAGACAACTCAATCACTCTGGGGCTGAACGACAAGCATCTTGATTTCCGACTTGTAATTCAAATTGATCATGTCGCAGGGGGGAGGACCGCGATATGCGCCATCACGGCCGTAAAACGCCATAATATTCTTGGCCAAGCGTATTTGGCGACCATAACACCGTTCCACCGCAAGATTGTGCCTGCGATGCTCAATGCGGCTTATGGCCGTTAAGCTCTGACAACAAAGGCCGGACTGATATCCGCCCGGCCTTTGATCAAAAAAGAAATGCCCGCGCGATCAGATCATGTCACGCGCCTGTACCAGTTCATCGAATTTGTCCCCATCAAGGAGGCCAAGTGCGATGGTCGCCTCTTTCAGGCTACTACGATCCTTATGCGCCTTTTTGGCAACGGCAGCAGCATTGTCATAGCCAATATGCGGCGCCAAGGCCGTCACCAGCATCAGGCTTTGTTCGACATAGTGATCGATCTTTTCCTGATCGGCTTCCAACCCGGCAATGCAATTATCGGCAAAGCTTGCGGACGCATCGGCAATCAAGCGGATCGATTGCAGCAGGTTATAAATGATCACGGGTTTGAACACATTAAGGTCAAGATGCCCATTTGATCCACCAACCGTCACCGCAACATGATTGCCGATAACCTGTGCGCAGACCATGGTCAGGGCCTCCGCCTGCGTCGGGTTGACCTTGCCCGGCATGATGGAGGACCCCGGTTCGTTGGCCGGCAGGACCAATTCACCCAATCCGCAACGCGGGCCCGATCCCAACAGACGAATGTCATTGCCGATTTTCATCAACGACGTCGCCAGAACATTCATCACACCCGACATTTCGACACAGGCGTCATGGGCGGCCAACGCTTCGAACTTGTTTTGGGCGGTTTCAAACGCAATGCCGGTAATGTCGGATGTCTGCTTGGCAAATTCGACATCAAAGCCCTTTGGCGCATTCAGCCCGGTGCCCAATGCGGTCCCGCCCTGTGCGAGTTTACGTAAACGTTTCATCGCATCATCAATGCGGTCCAGACCAAGTTCAATTTGCATGGCATAGCCGGAAAATTCCTGCCCCAGTGTCAGGGGTACGGCATCCTGCATATGGGTTCGGCCAATTTTCACGATATCGGCAAATGCTTTTTCCTTGGCTTCAAGGGTACTGCGCAGATGCTTTAACGCCGGTTTGAGGGTTTCTTCAATCTCAACCACGGCTGCAATATGCATGGCCGCCGGGAAACTGTCGTTCGATGATTGCCCACGGTTCACATGGTCATTGGGATGGACAGGATCACGCAGCCCCATCGGTTTACCAAGGATTTCACAGGCGCGGTTTGCGATCACTTCGTTGGTGTTCATGTTGGTCTGGGTACCCGACCCTGTTTGCCAGACAACCAATGGAAAATGATCCAGCAACTTGCCATCAGCAACTTCGCGCGCCGCCGTTTCAATCGCACTTGCAAGCTCCCCGTCCAGATTTCCAAGCGCGACATTGGCCCGTGCTGCGGCAAGTTTTTGAATACCGAAGGCCTTGATCAACGCGTCTGGCATCCGCTCCCCGCCTATGCGGAAATTCTGGGTGGAACGCTGTGTTTGCGCCCCCCAATACCGGTCTGCGGGCACATCAATGGCCCCCATGGTATCTTGCTCGGTACGGGTGGTCACTTGATTGGTCACGATAGAAATCCTCCGTGTCAGAAAACAAACTGACCGGGGCGGGAAACCCGGCACGGCAATCCTCTGGGTACTGCCATTTGGGGAATATGGTCTGGAACCTACCGTAACGCAAATCCGATTGAGACCAATTCTTAAGATGTTAGGCGATCTTCGTTTGGGCGTCCTGCCACGTCACAAGCTTGACGCCAGAGCGGTGAAGCTGCGAGATGGTTTTCTGCGACGGTACCAGATCCGTGATGATCCCGGTCAGGGCCTCAATCGGGGCGACATTTTCAAGATAACGCTGATCAAATTTGGTGTGATCCACCATCAACCAGGTTTCGTCAGACCGTTCCATCATCGCACGTTTGACCGCAACCGCACGCCGGTTTACATCACTAAACCCCTGCCAGGAAACACCCGACGCACCGATAAAGGCGATATTGGCGTGAAACCGGCGCAGGAAATCAATGGTGTCGCTTCCGTACACGGCATTTTCGCGAACATCAAAAACGCCCGGACACATAACCACATCATCACGGTCGGCCACATCGCCCATGCCATGAACCACCGCATAACAGTTGGTGATAAACGTACGTGCCTGCCTCCCGCCATTCACTGCAAGATACGGTGCAAGCTGGGCCACTGTTGATCCGGCATCAATCATCACAACATCACCCGGGCGCACCAGATTGGCCGCAAGCATACCAATACGGTCCAATCCGGCCACTGCGGCTGATTGACGTTCGATCAGGTCAGGCTGATGCCCCATGGGCCGCGCCGATGCCCCGCCGAACTCGCGCTTGATCAAGCCATCTTCGCTTAACGCATCAAGATCACGGCGAATGGTTTCGGTCGCAACGTCGAATCGCTCCGCCAATGTGGCAACTCTCACATGTGGATGGAGCTTGAGTTCCTGCAGAATGCTTTGCTGGCGTTGTTTTTTTCCAATTCGCAAAGCAATTCCTCCCCCAATACTGGCGTTTTACCTGACCTACGGAGCACTTTAGCAATATTGATGGAAACCTTTTGTTACAGTTTTGTGTTGATTTCCAAACTTTTTCAAATTCATAATGTTGGGAAAAGCAACAACAACAAAACCACAAAACCACAAAATCGCTGGGAAAACCCGGCTTTCATAGGGAAGAAAGGTCACAACATCGTGTTTTCACATTCGAAAAAAACAGACACATTGAAGCTCACCACCTTGCTCGCGGCAATCGGTATGATTGGCATGGCATCCGCCCCGGCTCATGCGGCGGATGATTGCATTGCGCGTGGCGATCTTGATCAGATCTATTGCGATATGGATGGCGATCTGGTTGCAGATGCACCGGCTGCGGATCAGCTGGTTGATCCTGATACCCTCGTCTTTGCCTATACCCCGGTCGAAGACCCTGCGGTTTATGCCGACATCTGGAACCCGTTCCTTGAACACCTCGAAAAAGTCACTGGCAAAGATGTTCACTTCTTTGCAGTTCAGTCGAACTCTGCCGAAGTTGAAGCCATGCGTTCGGGCCGCCTGCATGTTGCCGGCTTCTCGACCGGACCGACCCCGTTTGCGGTAAACCTTGCCGGTGCGGTTCCATTTGCCCTGATGGGTGCGGACGATGGTCGTTTTGGTTATACTCTTCAGCTTTATACCCGCACCGACAGCGGCATTGACACGGTTGCCGACCTTAAGGGCAAGCGCGTTGCGCACACCTCACCGACCTCGAACTCGGGCAACCTTGCTCCGCGTGCACTTCTTCCGGGTCAGGGCATCGTTCCTGAACAGGATTACGAAGTTGTCTATTCCGGCTCGCACGACCAGTCGATCCTTGGCGTTGTGGCGGGTGACTATGACGCTGCCCCGGTCGCATCCGAGGTGGTTGAACGTATGGCGCAGCGTGATCTGTACGATCCCAAAGAAGTCAAAATCATCTACGAGAGCAAGCCTTTCCCGACCACCTCGTTCAACTATGCCCACAATCTGAAGCCTGAACTGGTCGAGAAAATCAAAGAAGCCTTCTTTACCTTCGACATGAAGGGCACTGCCCTTGGCGAAGAGTTCAAAGGTGTCTCGAAATTCCTGCCGATCACCTATCAGGATGACTGGGCGGTTATTCGCGAAATTCAGGCTGCCAATGGTGTCAAATACACCCCTGACAACCTGAAATAATTCACACCATCGCACACCACAGCAGGGCCTGATTATTTCGGGCCCTGCAATGGCCCATTTATATCCGGGGTAACGCAATGCTGCGTATCAAAGAACTCGTAAAACGCTATGGCGACGAAAAGGCAGTGTTGAAAAACCTGAACCTTGAAGTGCCGGGCGAAAGTGTCGTTTCAATCATCGGCGCGTCTGGCGCTGGTAAAAGTACCTTGCTGCGCTGTATCAACCGCCTTGTTGAGCCATCTTCAGGCTCCATCGAATTGAACGGCACTGAACTGACCAAGCTGGAAGGCAAGTCGCTGCGCCTCGCGCGTCGCCGCATTGGTATGGTGTTTCAGGGCTTTAATCTGATTGAACGCCTGACGGTCATGGAAAACGTCCAATCTGGCCGTCTCGGTTACCTTCCGGCATGGCGCGCTGTCAGCCGCAAATATCCGCAAGAAGACATCGACCGCGCTTTCCATCTGATGGAACGTGTCGGCATTGCTCATTATGCCAATAAACGTGCGAGTGAACTTTCCGGTGGTGAACGCCAACGTGTTGGTGTTGTGCGCGCCCTGATGCAGGAACCGGAAATTCTGCTGGCCGACGAGCCGACCGCATCGCTGGATCCGAAAACATCGCGTCAGATCATGGAATTGTTGCGCGCACTCGCATCCGAGCTGCAGCTGCCGGTTCTGATCAACATCCACAACGTTAACGAAGCCAAGGAATATACCCAGCGTATCGTTGGCATGCGGTTTGGTCGCATCATTTTCGATGGCGAACCTGTCGATCTGAGTAATGACGCCATGGATGAAATCTATGCCGGTGTTCCGGCCGAAGAACGCGGCGGCGCCGAAAGCAGCACTCATTTGCGTGAGGTTGCGGCAAAATGAATACGACCGTTGAAAAAACGGGTCGCACCTGGAAAAAGCCCCCCTTCATCGCCAATCCGGCGATCCGTTGGGCGCTGATCATTGGGATTGCGGCCTATGTCTGGTGGGCGATCACCACCCTGCCATTCGATTGGGAACGTATTCAGCAAGGCATCCCGCGCGCCATACGTATCTTTAAGGGGGCCTTCCCCCCCAGCTTCCTGCGCGGTGAATTGCTGTTTGACGGCTTTATGGAAAGCATCAAGATCGCGATTGTCTCGACCTTGCTTGGTCTGGCTCTTAGCATTCCGATTGCCTTTGCATCGGCCTCAAACGTTGCGCCCAAATGGCTTTACACCATCGGGCGCGGCGTGATCATCGTCGCCCGTTCCTTCCATCCGGTGATTGTTGCCATACTGTTTGTGAAGGCAGTTGGTTTTGGTCCGCTGGCCGGTATCTTGACCCTGACCATCTATTCCATTGGGTTCGTGGCCAAAATGTTGGCCGAACGGATTGAGGAAATCGATTGGGGTCAGGTCGAAGCCATCAAAGCAGCCGGGGGTGGCACGTTCGTCACCATGCTCTATGCCGTGATCCCGCAAATCATGCCGCGTCAGATTGGTCTTTCGATCTATCAGCTTGATAGCAACCTGCGTGCATCCGCCATTGTTGGCATCGTCGGTGCCGGTGGTATCGGATCGACCCTTCTCAATGCGTTTGGGCGCTATGACTATGACTTCGCGCTGGCGATTACGCTGTGCATCATCGGCGTTATCCTTGTCAGTGAAGCCATCAGCGGCCGGATCAGGAGGAACCTATGGTAGCCACCACACAAAATTCCGGCCCTGACGCCATCGCGCATCGCGAATGGGCGCGCTATACCTCCAAGCAACGCTGGCAGCGTTTTGGGGCGATGGGGCTTGTCGCACTTGCGGTTGTCTGGTCACTATCGACGATCAATGTCATCTGGCCATGGTTGTGGGATGCCCCGCAACAGATGGGGGATCTGTTTGGTCGTATGTTCCCGCCGTCGCTTGAGGGCTGGAAAGACATCGCATGGACGCTTTTGGAAACGATCAATATCGCGACCATCGCGACATTCTTTGCTGTTTTCCTATCCTTGCCGATTGCGCTGATTTCGGCACAGAACACAACGCCAAACCGTTATACCCTGTGGCTTGGCCGATTCATTCTGGTGTCGTCACGCTCGGTCAATACCATCATCTGGGCATTGCTGTTTGTCGCGGTGTTTGGCCCAGGTGTTCTGGCCGGTATTCTCGCAATCGTGTTCAGATCGCTTGGCTTCCTTGGCAAATTACTTGGCGAGGCGATTGAGGAAATTGACCGTGCTCCGATCGAGGCCCTTGAGGCCGTGGGTGCAACGCGGTTCAAGATCCTGATTTACGGTGTGATCCCGCAAGTCATGCCGACCTTCTTTGCGGTATCGATCCTACGGTGGGACATCAACCTTCGCGAAAGTACGGTTCTCGGTCTTGTCGGGGCCGGTGGTATCGGCATCATCCTTCAGGGTGCGATTGATACTTTTGCCTGGCAAACCGTTGCGACGATCCTTCTGGCGATTATCGGCCTTGTCATCATTGGCGAGGCGATCTCAGCTTACTTGCGTAAGAAGGTGATCTAACGTGACAAGAACGTACGACCTTCTGGTCGTAGGCGGCGGCATCAATGGGGCTGGTATTGCCCGTGATGCCGCCGGTCGCGGACTGTCTGTTCTTTTGGTCGAACAGCGCGACCTTGCCTCGGCCACGTCTTCCTCCTCGACCAAACTTATCCATGGCGGCCTTAGATATCTTGAACATTACGAATTCCGGTTGGTGCGCGAAGCCCTTCAGGAACGCGAAGTTCTGTTGTCCGCCGCCCCGCATATCATCTGGCCCCTGACCTTTGTTTTGCCGCACCATAAAGGTTTGCGTCCGAAATGGATGCTGCGGGCCGGTCTGTTTTTGTACGACCATCTGGCACGGCGGAAACGCCTGCACGGATCGCGTTCCGTATCGCTTAACGGGACGCCCGAAGGTGATCCGTTAAAGGCAACATTTAGCAGCGGCTTTTCCTATTCCGACTGCTGGGTCGATGATGCACGTCTTGTTGTGCTTAATGCACAGGACGCACAGGCACATGGCGCTGAAATTCGCACCCGAACACAGTGCAAAAGTCTGGTCCGCCATGCGGATCACTGGAACGCCCAACTGTCGCAAGACGATGGATCAACGCAAGTAGTGCGGGCCCGTTCGGTGGTCAATGCCGCCGGACCATGGGTAACCGAAATGGTGCAGAATGCCGGACTTGGGGATAAGGCTGCTGGCCTGCGTCTGGTTAAGGGCAGCCACATCATTGTCCCGCGCATTCACGACCATGATCATTGCTATATCTTCCAGAACGGCGATGGACGGATTGCCTTTGCTATCCCCTATCAGCGCGAATACACCCTGATCGGCACCACCGACATTCCCTATGACGGTGATCCGGCCAAGGTCAAAATCAGCAGCGATGAAATCGACTACCTGCTTGAACTGGTCAATGGGTATCTCGCCAAACCCGTCTCACGCGATGAAATCGTTTGGGACTATGCTGGTGTGCGTCCGCTTTATGATGACAAGAACGCCAATGCATCTGCCGTAACCCGCGATTATGTGTTTGATCTTGATACCGGGGACACCGAAAACGCCCCGGCAATCCTGTCGATCTATGGCGGTAAAATAACCACCTATCGCAGGCTTGCCGAACACGCGATGCAAAAGCTTGGCCCGGTTCTGGGCAACACTGCACCAGACTGGACAGCCTCGGCCATCCTTCCGGGCGGGGATATGGAGGATGGCGATTTTGATCGTTTCCTTGCCACCGCCAAGGCCAGGTTCGACTGGGTACCGGATTTACTTTTGCACCGTCTGGCTCGATGCTATGGCACGGCCCTTTACAGGATTATTGGCGATGCCTCTGAAATTTCACAATTAGGACAAGAGGTTGCGCCAAATCTATATGAATGTGAGTTGCTCTACCTGATTGCCAATGAATGGGCCACCACCACAGACGATGTTTTGTGGCGCCGGACCAAGCTTGGCCTCGGGATGCAGTCTGATCAGGTCGATGCAGTTACCCACTGGTTTGCCACCCAAGCCCGACTTGGTCAGGCTGCACAATAACCCCAAGGAACACGAAACTTAATCGCGCAGGTCATCCCATTTGATGAATTCATGGGCAATGAAATCTTCCATCATTGCGCGCCACATGCGTTCAGCCATGTCTTCGTCAAACCCATCAATGCGACACTGTGCCTTTACCTTGGCAATCACATCCTCGATGCGGTCTTCATCACGGACCGCATCGCGGGATGGCTTAATCCGTGCGGCCTGTTCGATATAGTTCAACCGTTCAGCCATCAATGCGACCAATAATCGATCAACACGATCCACATTTTCACGAACGTCAGACATGGTTTCGCAGTGATTGGCTTTGGCAGACATGGCAGCAAGTTTTCCTGATGTGTTTTCATAACAAAAAAGGCGGTGATTTCTCACCGCCTGATCCGTTGCCTTAGTAGGCATATTCCTTGAACAGCGGATCGACCGATCCGTTCCATTCAGTTTCATATTTATCCAAAAATTCCTCAGCCAAGGTCCGACCGCTTTCAGCGACGTCTTCGAGGCTGTCGAGGAAGTGGCTTTCGTCATCGCCGTAGCCATCCATGCGACCACGGTTTTTCAAGCCTTGCTTGGCAATTGCCAAAACTTCTTTGGACAGGTCCTGAACCGTGCCGTTTTTGAACTTGGTGGCAAGGGCCGTGCGCGGCACATCGTTACGCAATGCTTCGCGCTCGGAGGTGCTCAGGTCACTGACCAAATTCCATGCCGCGTCCAATGCCGCGTCATCATAAAGCAAGCCAACCCAGAAGGCCGGCAACGCACAAATGCGCTTCCACGGGCCGCCATCCGCCCCACGCATCTCAAGAAACTTCTTAAGACGCACTTCCGGGAAGGCTGTGGTCATATGATCTGACCAGTCATTCATCGTCGGGCGTTCACCGGGCAAAACATCAAGTTTGCCATCCATGAAATCACGGAACGATTTGCCCGCCGCATTGATGTATTTGCCATCGCGGTAGACAAAATACATCGGCACATCAAGCATGTAATCGACATAGCGTTCAAAGCCAAAACCGTCTTCAAACACAAACGGCAACATGCCGCAGCGATCCGGGTCGGTATCGGTCCAGACGTTCGACCGTGCAGACAGAAAACCACTTGGCTTGCCATCAACAAACGGGGACGCGGCAAAAAGGGCTGTCGCAACTGGCTGCAAAGCCAAAGACGTTCTGAATTTTTTGACCATGTCGGCCTCGGACGCGTAGTCCAGATTGACCTGAATGGTCGAGGTCCGCAGCATCATATCAAGGCCGAGATTACCGACCTTTGGCATATATTCGCCCATGATCGCGTAACGCCCTTTGGGCATCCACGGAATATCCTCACGCGCCCATTTCGGATTATGCCCTACACCAAGCATATCGATGCCAAGACCATCGCAAATTTCGCGCACTTCATGAAGATGGGTATGCACTTCACCACAGGTTTGGTGAATGTTTTTAAGTGGGGCACCCGACAATTCAATCTGCCCACCCGGTTCGAGAGATACAGAACATTTGTCTTTGGTAAGAGCAATCACATTGCCGTTTTCAATGACCGGTTCCCAGTCAAATCTTCGGGCAAGTTCGGTAAGAAGGGTTTTAACACCGCGTTCCCCCTCGTAGGGGATCGGGCGAAGATCATCGCGGGTAAAGGCGAATTTTTCGTGTTCGGTACCGATGGCCCAGTCACTTTTCGGCGTAGAGCCGGACTCGAACCATTCGACAAGCTGGCGCCGGCTTTCAATGGCCGGACTATCACCAGTGGAGGCGCTGACAGTCATAAGGGCTTCCCCTAATCTCTCGCAACTGGTTGGTTAGACCAATCGCCGAGGCGATCCTGAAACACCGTTAAAGCAGCAATTGCCGCCGTTTCAGCACGCAGGATTCGCGGACCGAGACTGACAGGCGTGGCAAAAGACTGTTTGCGGATACGTTCAAGTTCGTCGGCGCTAAAGCCGCCTTCAGGTCCAATCACGAGTGCATGGTTAATAACATTGACATTGTCGATAACCGAGCCAGCGCCCTTTGCCAATAGCTGACTTAGCACTTCACCAATTGGTGACCCGGATCCCGTTTCGTCACAGAACAGCAAATGGTGGTTTTCCGGGCAATTTGCCACCCAATCGAGAAGACGCACTGGTTTAAATATTTCTGGCACCGTCAGGCGTTCGCACTGCTCGGCCGCTTCAATCACCTGTGCCTGCAATCGATCAAGGCGAACTTTGTCGGTAATGCCGTGCTGGGTAATGACGGGTTGTAACCGTCCGACTCCCATCTCGACGGCCTTTTCGATCAGGAAATCAAGCCGCTGCTTTTTGATCGGGGCAAAGACAAGTGTCGGCCCAACTTCGGTCCCTTGTGCGCGCAATTGACTTTCAACAGCGACACTTCCCTTCTTTTTGCGAAGTTCGTTAATGGTTGCCAACCATTCGCCATCAAGACCATTAAATATCTTTACCGGCGTTCCGGGCTTGAGCCGCATCACATGTTCAAGGTAATGAGACTGTTCAGGGGAAAGTTCGATCTCGCATCCCGGCGTGATAGGATCAGAGACGAAAAGGCGTTGGCGCGCACGGGCGGCGTCTGCTGTCATGGATATCCTCAAACATAGCCCAAAGCCGATAAACGGCCGGGTTCGAATTCGTTAGGCGTTACATAGGTCGATTATGACACAGGTCAACCAACCAATACAGACTGGCAAAAATGACATGCCCCAAGACGGCTGGATTGACCGTTTTGTACCAGCCCCCGCACGCCCCTATCTGAAATTGCTGCGCCTTGACCGGCCAATTGGCACGTGGCTTTTGCTGTTGCCCTGCTGGTGGTCAACGGCCATGGCGGGCAGCATAACCGCCGACATCACCGCCAAACAGATTATCATCATGATGGCGCTGTTTGGGGTTGGTGCACTGATCATGCGCGGGGCTGGGTGCGTGATCAATGATCTGGCGGATCGTAATTTTGATGGCAAAGTCGAACGCACCACCACGCGCCCGCTTCCCAGTGGTCAGGTAAAGGTCTGGCAGGCGTTGCTGTTCCTTGGTGTCATCTTGTTGCTGGGCCTCGCCGTTCTGGTGCAGTTCCGTATTGAGGCAATTATTGTCGGCGTTTGTTCCTTACCGATCATCATCACCTACCCGTTTATGAAACGCGTGACCTATTGGCCGCAGGCCTGCCTTGGTCTGGCGTTTAACTGGGGTGCCTTGGTCGGGTGGACGGCGGTAACCGGCACGGTGGAACCCGCCGCCATTGCAATGTACGCCGCCGGGTTCTTCTGGACGCTGGGCTATGACACGATTTACGCCCATCAGGACAAGGACGATGATGAAAAAATCGGTTTGAAATCACTGGCCCTCCGTCTGGGGGATGCGACCCCGAAATGGGCAAAGGGGTTTTATACCATGACCACGCTTTTGCTTGGCGTTGCCGGGATGCTGGCCGATCTGCACTGGTCGTATTTCGTCCTTCTGGGCCTTGCAGGCATTCATCTTGGCTGGCAGGTCGCGACGGTGAAACTTGATGATGCGGCAAACTGCCTGAAACGATTTAAATCCAACCGCGATTACGGTTTGCTAGTTCTCGGCGCAATCGTGATTTCGCACCTGATTGCCATTGCCTGATATCTAACGCGGTGGGGCTGGGTTTTTGAAATCAGCACACCATCTGTCTGATATCATTTTGTTTATAAGGGCGTGTTTATGACTGCACCGCTGGCCTTGATGATTGCCGGATTGATCCTTGCCGGGGTTGGCGCCCAATGGATGGCGTGGCGTGCTGGCGTGCCCGCCATCGTGTTGCTTTCGGCCCTCGGACTGATTCTTGGTCCGGGGACCGGGTTGCTGGACCCGGTGACCGATTTTGGCGCGCTGTTACAGCCCCTTGTTGCGGTTGCGGTTGCCGTTATCCTGTTTGAAGGTGGTCTGGCACTCGATTTTCGCGAACTCCGCCACAGTGTGAGTGGCATCTTGCGCCTCACCACGATCGCCCCGCTTCTGGCGTGGCTTCTTGGTGCGTTTGCAGCCCACTATCTGGCCGATTTGTCATGGCCGGTAGCCGCCCTGTTTGGCGGGATCATGATTGTGACGGGCCCAACCGTGATCGCGCCACTATTGCGCCACGCGCGTATGGCCAAACATCCCAGCACGCTTTTGAAATGGGAAGGCATCGTCAATGACCCGATTGGCGCGCTGTTTGCCGTTCTGGCCTATGAAATCATTGTCGCCAGCCAGCGGGGAAACGGCCTGAGTGCCGCGATTGGGCATCTGGCCTTTAACATCCTGATTTCCATTGCAATTGGTCTGGTCGCCGGGCTTTGCACCGTGCAGGTGTTTCGTCGGGGCTGGATACCTGAATTCCTTAAAGCGCCGCTGGTTCTGGGTGTCCTTCTGACCTGCTTTGCCGGGGCGAACATTGTTCAGGAAGAAACCGGACTTTTGGCGGTCACCGTATTGGGACTTGTCATTGGCAATGCGCATTTGATGGCGATTGATGAAATCCGCCGGTTTAAGGAAACCCTGACCGTCATTCTGGTTTCAAGTGTCTTCATCATCCTGACCGCGACATTGGAATGGTCGATGGTTGAAGAACTCACATGGGGGCATGGGCTTTTTGTCGCAGCGATGCTGTTTGTTGTTCGGCCTGTCTCAATCATCGGCGCATTGTCCTTTTCCAAAATAAACTGGCGCGAACGCATTCTGGTGGGCTGGATTGCCCCGCGCGGGATTGTCGCCGTCGCCATTTGCGGCTTGTTTGGTACCGAGCTTGTTGAACTGGGATATGCCGATGGCGCGCTTTTGATCCCGCTTGCCTTTGCCATGGTGTTTTCCACGGTTGTCTTGCACGGCTTTTCAATTCGCCCTATGGCGCGATACCTTGATCTTGCGGTCCATGGGCCGCCCGGTGTGTTGATTGTCGGTGCACACCGCTGGACCATTGATCTCGCCACCCGTCTGGATGAACTCGACATCCCGGTGGTAATTACCGATTCACGCTGGCACAGCCTGCGCGCGGCCCGCGAGGCCGGGTTGACCACGTTTTACGGCGAGGTCCTGTCCGAAGTGTTCGAGCATCACCTTGATACATCCGCCTTGGGCAAGCTGATCGCCACCACAGATAACGATGCATACAACACGCTTGTCTGCACCGATTTTGCCCCGGAATTCGGGCGCCGGTCAGTCTTTCAGACCGGCATTCATCGCGCGCCCGAAGATCGCAGTCGCCACAGTGCCAGTCAAACACTGGGTGGCCTGCCATTTTGTTCCGATCCACTGACCACAGATGACATTCGCAATGCCTATCGCAATGGGGCCAGCATCCGGCAAACCCGACTGACCGACAGTTTTGGCTGGGACGATTTTCTGGGGCATCATGAACAGGCACCGCCGGTATTGGCACTCGTGCGCGGCAATCAGCTTTTTATCGGCACAGACATCCCCAAGGCCAAGGCACGTGATGTGATTTTGTATCTGGGCAATGGTGAAACAGATAGCACGGCGTAAAGAACCGCTTGCTCCACAGGGTCAAAGCCGATACTCCCGGCACATGATCATAGCCAAAGCACCAAAGCCCAGAGCACCCAAACCATGAGCGAAAACGTCTTTGCCGATGCCTTGGTACCCGACGTCGACGATCCGCAATTTGCCGATCTGATCGAAACATTTACCGTGCCTGCGCGCGTACCGCTTGCACCGGAAATCGAGATGCATCTGGCGACCCACATCACCCCGCTTTGGCAGGCAACAGAGGATATGCTGGGCGTGCTTGATATTCCGCCCCCCTATTGGGCCTTTGCATGGCCGGGTGGACAGGCCATCACACGCTACATCCTTGATCATCCCGAAATGGTTCGTGGCAAACGGGTGCTTGATTTTGCCTGTGGTGGTGGCATGCAGGCCATTGCATGCGTCATGGCCGAGGCAGGCGAAATTTTGGCCAATGACATTGATCCTGTGGCCATCACTGCAACGCGCCTGAATGCCAAGCACAACGGTGTTGCCTTTCCGACCACGACCGAAAACCTTGTCGGCACCAGTGCGCCGGAAAAACGCTGGGATGTGATTTTTGCCGGGGACGTCTGTTATCAACAGGACATGGCAAATGCGGTTCTACAATGGCTGATGGCTGAAGCCCGCCTTGGCACGCGGGTTATTCTTGCCGATCCAGGCCGGACCTATGCCCCGACCCATAATATTGACGAACTGGAAACCTATGAGGTCCCAGTCGATGTCGCGGTCGAGGACACGGATACGAAATTCACCCGAATCTGGCAGTTACTGCCAGACCGGGGAAATATTGTCTGATCTACGGTCGCGTTAGCCCGCAATGCTCTTCACACAGCTGTTGAGCTCGTTAATGCCGTTAAACACGAACTGAATGTTTTTGGAAATATCGTGAGTGACACTTGTTTGTTCTTCGACAGCAGACGCAACAGTGTTGACATAATCACTGACCGATCCAGCCGATTCCGAGATTTCCCGTGTTGAATCAACCACCCGCTTGGTAATGCTCAGCATCGAGTTGATTTGCACCTCAATCTGGTCGGTTGCCTTGGCTGTTTGGGTCGCAAGATTTTTGACCTCGCCTGCGACCACGGCAAAGCCCTTGCCCGCATCGCCTGCGCGTGCGGCCTCAATCGTGGCGTTAAGTGCCAAAAGGTTTACCTGCTCGGCCAAATCACGAATGATCTGAACCACACCGGACATTGATTCCGACGTGCTTTCAAGTTCCGTACGAATGCCATCGGCCATTTCAGATTTGGCAACGATGTCATTCACCGCGATCTGGGACCGGTGCATGCTTTCACTGATTTCCTGAATGGCCGCCAGCATTTCCTCGGATGCACTGGCAACCGCCTCGGCACTGGCACTTGATCCTTCCGCGAGTTCTTCGGCGGTTGTGCGGGTCATGACCTGCTTGGTAACATCGGAGGCATATTTAACAACTTTGAACGGTCGCCCGTTCATGTCAAAAACCGGGTTGTAGCTGGCACTGATCCAGACGTCCTTGCCGCCCTTGCCCATGCGTTTGAACTCACCAGACTGATACTCGCCCCGTCTTAGTGCCGCCCAGAAATCTTTATACGCATCAGTTTTGACATACTCGGGATCAACGCACATGCTGTGGTTTCGCCCCTTCAAATCGGCCAGCTTGTATCCCATTGCGTTCAGGAAATTGTCATTGGCATCAATAATCGTCCCGTCCAACTCGAACGAAATAACGGCTTGGGATTTTCCAATGGCATCTATCTGGCCTTCATAATCCGCCGCACGCAGCTTTTCGGCCGTAACGTCAGTTGCGTATTTGACGACTTTGAACGGTCGACCATTCATATCAAGGATCGGATTATAACTGGCTTGAATCCAGACTTCCTTGCCGCCCTTGCCAAATCGCCGATACTCGGCGGACATGTATTTTCCAGACCGAAGCGTTTCCCAGAACTTCTTGTATTCCGGGCTTTTTGCGTACGCCGGATCGACAAAAATCTGGTGATGCTTGCCCTGCACTTCCGCAAGCGTATAGCCCATTGCGTCAAGGAAGTTCTGATTGGCCGTCAGGATCTTGCCGTCCATGTCAAATTCAATGACAGCTTGTGACTTTCCGATCGCCTCAATCTGGCCTGCATAATCGGACTTTTGGCGTTTCTGATCGGTTACATCGCTGGCGACTTTGAAAACTTTGTACGGCTTGCCATGTTTGTTGAGAACCGGGCAATAGGTCGCCTGAATCCACACGTCCTTGCCACCCTTGCCAAAACGGTGGAACTCGGCTGTGAAAAACTCCCCGGCGGCAAGTCTCTCCCAGAACTCTCTGTATTCGGGACTTTTTGCATATTCCGGATCAACAAACATGCTGTGATGTTTGCCTTTAACCTCTTCAAGCTCATATCCAAGCAGTGACAGAAAGTTTTTGTTCGCGGTGAGGATCTTGCCATCCATCGTGAACTCGATTGTGCCCTGCGACAGCTTGATCGCGTCGATGATGTGCCCATCATCGTTTCGTGCACCAAACATCATCTTCTCCCTCTATATCAACAAGGCCCACCTTAGCCTTGATACGCGCATTTCCAGTTGCAGGAAACGGCATCCCCAGTACTTCCCCCCAGAAGCATCATTTGTTCGGATGTTAGGCACACTTTACCCAATCATCCCAGATCGTTCCACCTTAGCAGTCGGTTAATCTGTTTGTGCACCAGCGTTATGTTGCAAGAGATTTATCTATTGCCGTGAAAATCCATCAACACAATCTTTAATTGCATAATAGATGTTCACAGAAACTGATCAAAATGAAACGCTATTTCGGAACACTAGTTCTACGTGGTGTCGGATTGTCCGTTTTTAAATAGCGTCCCACCAGTTTTCGTCGCAAGTCCGCATCATCAATCAACTTTAAAACGAATGTCGGATGCGGTGCCTGCCCGGCGCGTTTGGCGATCTGGGATAACATTTCCCATTGGCTGCGCGCGACAAAGCGTCGATTGCGCGCAGGAATGTCGACAAGTGCAAAGGTATCGCCGTGATCAAATACGTACCCGGCAACAGATTGATAACTGCCAACCCGGCCTGCCTTCAACCCGCAATCAAGTGTGATTTTCGTGCCGTCGAGCTGACAGTATTTATAATGATCGGGCACTGATTCGGTGCTGTGCATATGACTAAGCTGCGTGGGTGTTAGCCATGTAACCGCCACCCTGACTGTCGTCCCCGGCGAGGAGGCCAAAGTTGCCGGAAGTGCTCCGTAACCGGCCATATGCGCCGAATAGACAATATCTTGGTCGGTCATCCAACCGAACGTCACCGGAACAGGTTCTTCATGATGATGGGGTGGTGCGAATTTGCGGGCCAATTGAACCGGCGCGCGGTTGGACCCAACGGCCAGAACCGGGGTCCGTCCAGCCGTCAAACGGTCTATATCACCTGCAACCATCTGCCTGACTGTGCCATCCGCAAACAGGAAATCATAATCTGGCGCGTCATAGGGATACAAAAACGCGCGCAGGATTTCCTGCGCGCGTGGATGCTGTTCGATCTGTTCGCGCAACACGGGATCTGTGATTTTATGCGCATCAGAAATCGAAAACATGCAAAAGTCTGTCCGGCTTAGTCTTCGACAACGCGATAACGGCAATTGCAGTTATCGACATGTTGCCACGCCAGCTTCGACCATGCCTTTTCGGCATCTTCAAAAGTTTTATACGGACCATGGCGTTCTTCTTCGCCACCGACCGGGGTTTCAAATTCGGTGGTTTCATATTCACCACCGACAACCCAGTATTCGTCAAAACGTTCGATGCGATACCGCGAATTTGCGTCATCGACCGACTGCCAGGCCATTTTAGACCACTGTTTTTCCGCGTCTTCGAAGCTGCCAAACGGACCAACTTTGGTTTCTTCGCCAATCGGCTTATCAAAACCGGTATCCTGATAGGTGCCCCCGATAACCCAATATTTGGCCATCTGTGCGTCCTTCATGCTTTTGGTGATTTGCCATGCCGCGTGCTGTGGGTCACGCGACTCAATTCCTTGCCCTTGTATACCGAAATGATACGTCAACCAAAACCGCAAAGTTTCGTATAACCTTGCAACGCAGCATCCCGACTGTATTTGGGGACGCTGTTACAAAGTTACAAACGCTTCTTTGCCAACAAGCATGGTTGTCCCCAGACGCAGCAAAGCGTATGAAGACAATCAGATTTTAGTGCTCAGCAGATGACAGGTGCCATGCCCTATCAATCCCTTCGTGACTTCATGGATGCGCTGGAAAAAACCGGCCGTCTTGTTCGTGTCACTGAACCGGTTTCCCCCAACCTTGAAATGACAGAAATCCAGACGCGCCTTCTGGCCGAAGGCGGCCCGGCGGTGTTGTTTGAAAATGTTGTCGGGGATGACGGCAAAAAATATGACATGCCGGTTCTGGTCAATCTGTTTGGCACGGTGGACCGCGTCGCGGCGGGCATGAACAGAAAGCCCGAAGAGCTGCGCGAAGTCGGCGAAACGCTGGCCTTCCTCAAACAGCCCGAACCGCCCGGCAGCCTCAAGGAAGCCTTTTCGATGCTGCCGTTGGCCAAGACCGTGATGGCGATGAAACCCAAAACGGTTTCCAAGGCCCCGTGCCAGGAAATCGTCATGACGGGCGATGATGTTGACCTGTCAAAAATCCCTATCCAGTCGTGCTGGCCGGGCGAACCGGCCCCGCTGATTACATGGCCGCTGGTCGTGACCCAAGGACCATCGGCGGGCAAAAATGGTGGCGACAAACGCGATGTGTTTAATCTTGGCATCTATCGCATGCAGGTGCTGGGTAAAAACAAAACCATCATGCGCTGGCTCAAACATCGTGGTGGTGCGCAACATCACGCGCGCTGGAAAAAGGAAAAGCCTGATCCACTGCCCGCGGCAATCGTTCTCGGTGCCGATCCCGGCACCATTCTGGCCGCCGTAACGCCTGTGCCCGATACTCTTTCGGAATATCAGTTTGCCGGGCTTCTGCGTGGTGCCAAGGTCGAACTTGTGGACTGCAAAACCGTCCCGCTTAAAGTGCCCGCCACCGCCGAAATTGTGCTGGAAGGCTATGTCTCGCTGGATGAATACGCGCCCGAAGGCCCGTATGGCGATCACACGGGCTATTACAACTCAGTCGATGATTTTCCGGTGTTTAACATCACCGCGATCACCATGCGCAAAGACCCGATTTACCTCTCGACCTTTACCGGCCGCCCGCCAGATGAACCCTCGGTTCTGGGCGAAGCGCTGAATGACGTGTTTGTGCCGATCCTGCAGCAGCAATTCACCGAAATCGTTGACTTCTGGCTGCCGCCCGAAGGATGTAGCTACCGGATTGCTGTGGTGTCGATGAAGAAGGCCTATGCCGGTCATGCCAAGCGCGTGATGATGGGCGTTTGGTCGTTCCTGAGGCAATTCATGTACACCAAATTCGTCATCGTTGTGGATGACGATATTGATGTGCGTGACTGGAAAGACGTCATGTGGGCAATCTCAACCCGGATGGACCCGGTGCGCGATATCACCACGGTTACCGACACCCCGATTGACTATCTTGATTTCGCATCCCCGGTTTCGGGCCTTGGCGGCAAGCTTGGCCTTGATGCCACCAACAAGTTCCCCGGCGAAACCAACCGCGAATGGGGCGAAAAAATCTATATGGACGATGACATCATCGACCGTGTCGATCAGAAATGGGAACGCTATGGCCTGCCCGGTTCAGGTAAGAAAATCTGGAAATAATCCCGCAAACCTGAGGAAACATTTTCAACGCCGCTTGGCTCAACCTTGAGAACAGCGATGGCAACGGTCATGATCAAAAGCCATCGCTGTTTGGTCGCGCGGGAATATTACGCAGCGTGTGGCTCAATCTCAGCCTCAATCTCCGCGCCAATTTCATGCTCGACCACTGACAGATCATATGCAGATTGCGCATTGAGCCAAAACTGCGCTGTCGTACCAAAATAGCGTGACAACCGCAGTGCCGTGTCCGCAGAAACATCCCGTCTGCCACGGACAATATCATTAACGCGATTGGCGGGAACCTTGATCCGTCGCGCCAGTTCATTCCCGCTCAGAGACAATGGCTTCATGAACTCTTCGCTCAGGATTTCACCGGGTGATGTTCTGGTTCGCATGATCATTCTCCCTTAGTGATAGTCGACAATCTCAACGTTCTCTGCACCGCCCGTGCTCCAGCTAAAACAAACGCGCCACTGATTGTTGATACGAATACTGTATTGTCCGTTTCGATCCCCCTTAAGCAACTCGAGACGGTTTCCGGGTGGCACGCGCAAATCCTGTATAGCGGTGGCATAATCAATCATATCAAGCTTGCGCAGCGCAGGTTTGGCAATTGGACGCAGCCATTTGGCTATTCCCGCCCCATGAAACAAATCTTGTGTTGCCTTACACTGGAAACTCTTGATCATGAGTTATACATAGCACGTACTACGTATAATTTCAATTGCGGAAAAACAGCCAGTGATCGCCATTGCCTGCTGGTTCTTGCGAATAGAAGAACTGCGGCGCATCGCACATGAAATCATCGACCCGAATCGCAAAGTTGCACAGCCTTTCATCGCCGATCACCTCGGCCATGAACTCGGTGCTGTTTTCCTGCCAGCTCATGATCGGCGGGGCGGTTTCATCATGAATGCACAGCGCAACCTGTTCGGAGCTTTCAAACGGAAGATAGCGGACTTCACTTTGGTCCTTGCCACCGTGATTAGTGACAAACAGCATTGCAAATCGCGGTCCATCAGGACTGTCCAGATCAACCCAACCCGCAATCCGGTCGACCACATCATCACAGGTAAAATCACCGGTCAGCATCTGATGACGATAGTTTTGCGCATATTGCCCACCCTGAATGCGCATTTCGGAATAAAGCTGATTGGAGGATACCGGATCGGCTTTGCCCGCGTCATTCAGAGACGTCTCAGTACCCGCATTTGGACTTTCACCCGCATAAGCAAGACCGCCCAGCCCCGAAGAAATCGCAAAAAGAAGCCCCATCAACATTGCCTGCTTGCTCATATTTTTCCCGTCTGTATTTCGGCTTTTACAGCCATTTATGTGCAATTTCTTTGAGTATAGCAAAACGGCGATAAAAATCGTCAAAAGACATGCCCTTGCCGATCCCCCTTTATCGCGCCACCTTTGGGGCAGCAAGGCAAATGAACCAAAGACGAAACCTCTTTTTGTTTCGCCCCTTTGCGAATGCGCCTGCGCGCCCTATAAAGTAGCCATCACATTCCGAATTAAGGGAGCTTCCATGCCCAAGACCGACATGACACTTGATCGCATCACCGATCTTCTGGCCCGTGCAAAAAAAGCCGGTGCCGATGATGCCGACGCCGTTTATGTCGAAGGAACGTCGCTTTCGGTGGCCCAGCGTCTGGGCAAGATGGAAAAGCTTGAACGTTCCGAAGGGGCTGATCTTGGCCTGCGGGTTCTGATTGGCAAACAACAGGCGGTTGTTTCATCTTCCGACACCAGCGATGCTGCCTTGAATGAACTGATCGAACGCGCGGTCGCGATGGCCAAAAACGCGCCAGAAGACCCCTATTGCGGGATTGCTGATCCGTCTGAACTGGCCGCAACGTTCGATGTTGACGCGCTTGAGCTGTGTGAACCGGGCGAAGTCGATCAGGCAAAAATGATCGAATGGGCAACCGCCTGCGAAGAAGCTGCACGGTCGGTCGAAGGTATCACCAATTCGGAAGGATCCGAAGCAGGCTGGGGCCGTCATCAAGTCACTTTGGCCGCAACCAACGGCTTTGCCAATTGCTATGCCGGGTCCGGCAGCCACATTTCGGTATCGGTTATTGCCGGGACGGGAACGGCAATGGAGCGCGATTATGATTATGACAGTGCCGTCTTTTCGACCGATCTGCGCGATCCGGTCGATATTGGCAAAAAGGCTGCCGAAAAAACCCTGCGCCGCCTGAACCCACGTAAGGTCAAAAGCGCGCACGTACCGGTCATTCTGGACCCACGTGTATCGGCCTCCATCGTTGGTCACCTGTCCGGTGCGATCAATGGATCGGGCATCGCGCGCGGCACCAGCTTCCTGCTTGATGCGATGGGCAGGGAAGTTTTCGCCCCGCATATCAACATCATTGATGACCCGCATCGCAAACGTGGTCTTCGCTCCAAACCGTTTGATGCCGAAGGTGTCGCCAATCAAAAACGCCATCTGATTGAGAATGGTGTGCTTAAAACCTGGATCATGGACTTGCGATCTGCTCGTCAGCTTGGCCTGAAATCCACAGGCAACGCATCACGCGGGGCCGGCAGCCTTCCGGGGCCATCAACCACCAACCTGTATATGGAACCGGGCACCATTTCGCCCGCCGATATGATCAAGGAGATCAAATCGGGGCTCTATATCACCGAAATGATCGGCAGCAGTGTCAATGGTGTGACCGGCGATTATTCACGCGGGGCATCGGGTTACTGGATTGAAGATGGTGAACTGGCCTATCCGGTTTCCGAAATTACGGTCGCCGGAAACCTCAAAGACATGTTCAAAACTGTTGTGCCCGCAAGCGACCTGACCTTCAAATACGGCACCAACGCCCCAACGCTGCGCATTGATGGCATGACCTTGGCCGGGCAATAAGCTACGGCGAGAGCCCATCAGATAAACGACAAAATACCCGGTCAAACTTTGATCGGGTATTTTTTGTTGGTGTAATACCGTTTTCGTTCTGACGGCGCCGACAATTGCCAAAACGGTTTCAAGACCTGTCTCCCGCCCGTTTAATAAATAAGGCTCATTTCCCGTCAAATCTTGCGGCCGTGTTGCTAGGGTCTGAACCCAATTGAATGTTTGAAATGGGTTCAGACCCTAGTCCGCTGCAATCTGCAACAGCGGACGGCCATCCTGCTTGGGATTACTCTGTTCAGCATTGTGTATATCGGCATAAGCAGGTGGCACCATCAAGCGCACAGGATAGGGCGACAGGCTGATTTCGCAGGGCAGTTTTCCTGCACTTTCACCGTCAATCTGAAGCGGGGCCGGACCGCAATGGCTGGTGATTGTTACACGTTCGGTCTGCACCAGCGACACATCGCTCTGTTCGTGCAGTCGGTTTAAAGTCAAGGCCAATCCATAGCGTGACAAGGCCCCGATCCCGTTTCCGGGCATCAAAACCACATCAAGATTATTCGACGTCAGGCTTGCCTCGGGCGATATGACAAACGCCCCGCCGTAATGTTTGGCATGAGTGACAACAACCCCGGCAACCCGATAATTTTCCCGCCCGATGTTGACTTCAAAATCACGGTGACGCGGGAAAAAGATGTTGCGTAATCCTTCAAGAACATAGGCCCCCTTCCCGATCAAACGTTTCAGCCGCAAGGAAACATTGGCAACCGTATCGGCGTCCGCCCCCATGCCTACCATCAGGAAAAACGCCCGGCCGTTCACAACACCGGGCCGGACCCAGACCATGCTTGGGTTATTGATATAACTGGCGATGGCCTTGGCCCGAAGACTTAACCCCACTTCCACCGCCAAAACATTGGCCGTTCCCAATGGAATAATGCCAAGCGGTGGCACCTCGTGACCGTCAATCTGCGCATCAAGCAACCCATTAAGCGCTTCGTTCAACGATCCATCGCCACCGGCAACAAACAATCTTTGATGGGCGCGGACCTTGCGCGCCAGTTCGCGTGCATGTCCCGGATGGGTGGTTTGTAAAAGCTCAACCTTAACGCCCGCATGTTGCAGGATTTCCGACAGAAAACGCTGTTTGTTTCCGCCCGCACGCGGGTTGAAGATGACAGTCACTCCGGCATGGGTCATTCAGGATCGACTTCCGCAATAAAACCGAAATAAAAAGTAAGTACACGCTAGCATATGAAGTAAAATATGTAACAGTTGCTTTACAGAACCGCGAAATTTATGTGAACGGGTTATATATTCGCGCGATTTATTTTAAACCGATACTGGTTGGAGACAGTATCTGGCATCTTTAAAGTCAGTTTCCAGCCATCTTTTTGGCAGGATACGGAGGAGCGGCAATGACAGCGATGACGCTGCAACCGCATTACCGCACGGTCTGGATTTCGGACGTCCACTTGGGGACACGTGGATGTCAGGCAGATCTTCTTTTGGATTTCCTCAATGAAGTAACGGCAGACACCTATTATCTGGTGGGCGACATTATTGATGGCTGGCGTCTTAAGAAAAGCTGGCATTGGCCCGAAAGCCACCACGCCGTTATAACCACGATCATGGATAAGGCCAAGAACGGTGCCAAGGTTATCTTTGTGCCCGGCAACCATGATGAATTTGCCCGTGAATTTGTCGATATGACCTTTGGGCATATCGAAGTCAAAATGAACGACATCCACGAAACGGCCGATGGCAAACGCCTTTTGGTGATCCATGGCGATGAATTTGACGGTGTTGTCAAATATGCCCGATGGCTCGCCTATCTTGGCGATACGGCCTACAACTTCGCCATCACTCTTAACCGCTATTACAACGGCATTCGCCGTCGCCTTGGATATGGATACTGGTCGCTTTCGGCCTATCTTAAAAACCGGGTGAAGAACGCGGTTCAATTCATCTGCAACTTTGAAAACGCCGTCGCCCACGCAGCCGCCAAACGTAAGGTGGATGGTGTGGTCTGCGGGCACATCCATCATGCCGAGAAACGCATGATTGGTGATGTGCTTTATTGCAATGATGGTGACTGGGTCGAAAGTTGCACCGCCCTTGTCGAAGACATGGACGGCAAGCTTGAACTTCTCCATTGGGCGGAAATGCGCCAGATGGCCATGACCCATTCCATACCCGGCCGTGATGCTGCCAGTACTCCGTCGCTTGGCCTTGGCAAACTGATTTCCATGTTCCGTATCGCCCATACTTCGGGCAAATCCGCATCCGCCGCGTCTGAAAAGCGCGGCGATGCACCGATTGGAAAGACTGCATGAAAATACTGATCGTAACCGATGCCTGGTATCCACAGGTCAACGGTGTTGTCCGTACCCTTGAAACCGTACGCGGCGAGTTGGGCGAGATGGGGCATGATGTTCATGTCATCTCGCCTGATCAGTTTAAAACCATTCCGTGCCCGACATACCCGGAAATCCGCTTGGCCCTGTTTGCCAAACGTAAAATGGCCAAGATGATCAAGGCCCTGCACCCGGTTGCCATTCATATTTCGACCGAGGGTCCATTGGGGCAGGCCGCCCGGGCCTATTGCCTGAAACAGGGACTGCCTTTTTCGACCGCCTATCACACGCGGTTCCCTGAATACATCCACGCGCGGTGGCGTTTACCGTTATCGATTTCCTATCGTGGGATGCGCAAATTCCATTCAAAATCACAATCGGTGATGGTCGCGACCGAAAGCCTGCGCGAAGAACTGTCTGACTGGGGGTTTGATAACCTGCATATCTGGTCGCGCGGTGTTGACCTTGACCTTTTCCGCCCACGTCCAGATGCAAGTTTTGGCGATTTTCCCAAACCACACTGGCTGTTTGTCGGACGGGTCGCTGTGGAAAAGAACATTGGCCATTTTCTGGATCTTGACCTCCCCGGCACCAAATTCGTGGTCGGCGATGGGCCGCAGCTGACCGACTTACGCCAGAAACACCCCAATGCGCAATTCCTTGGCAAAAAGGTTGGTGAAGACCTCGCAAACGCCTTTGCGTCCGCAGATGTTTTTGTTTTCCCCAGCAAAACCGACACATTCGGGTTGGTTATCCTCGAAGCATTGGCATCAGGTACGCCGGTTGCTGTTTTCCCGGTTCAGGGACCCGCCGATATTGTCCGGGGCACTAAAGCCGGTGCGATTGACGCCGACCTTGGCAAAGCCGCCATGGCCGCCCTTCACCTTAAACCCGAAGATGCTCGTGCCTTGGCCGAACAATACAGCTGGCAAAATTCCGCCAGCCAGTTCCTGCACAACCTTGCACCATTTTCAGGTGGTTTTGACGGCCTGGAAGCCATCCGCATATCGGTTGATGATGCGGCACGTACGGCAGCATCTTTCACCACCGGCGACGACACCACCACGATCAGTGATCAACCACTTGGTCAGCCAGCGCAGTAATGCGCTGGTACGACCTTGGCGGATCACTCTTGGTTCAGGCTTTTGCGAAGAATACGATAAGCCAAAAGCCCATTGATCGCATCCGTGCCCAACCAGCGCCTAAACGGACGCAACATAAGGTAAACCGGGCGCAGCACCTTAACGATTTTTCGAAGCGGGACCATCTGAGGTGCGTCAAATCCGGCCTGATCGACATAGGCCCGCCACCCTGCGCGCAACAATTCCGGACGTTTTTTAAATTCGCGCTGGATCGAAAAAACAAACAGCAGGATATCACGCGCCTGCGCATCAATGATCGGCATACGTGCATTGGGATCTTCTTCAAAATCGATAAAACCGATTTTATCATCATTCCGGATGGTCAGGTTACGCAGCAAGGGTGCACCATGCGCAACGCCCGCCTGATGAAGCTGTGCCAATCCTTTGCCTGCGGCATCAATCAATTTTGTGACGGCGCCATTATCCCCTGCACGAATGCAATCTTCGATCCGGGTTTGTAAAATGCCACCATTATCCCCAATCGCGATCCAGTTTTCGGTCACACAGACCAAATCGGGCACCAGAATGCCTCGCTCAGACAATTTGCGCAGAGTGTTTGCTTCGGTTTCAAGGCCTTCTTTGCCGCCGGGCGAGACCGTCGGGCTCAACAAGGCAATGCCCGTAATGTTTGCCAGAAACCGTTGCAAATGATGCCAGCCCTTTTGTTTGGCCGGCACAGCTTGCTTGATCCAGATACGTCTATTCTTCCAGCGCAGCGCGAAAACGCGTGCCCCGACACCTTGCGCCATTGTATGTTCTACAAGTGCGTGCAGTTGCTCGTTCATTTTTTTATCTTATATGTCGTTGCGCGTGACCTGCTGATTGGCGGGTCAAATTTGTATCTTTCACATGCGCGCTGCAGCTTGCCGCCCATGCTTGAGCATGCTAGCAACAGCGCATATAGATCGACACACTTTGAAGCCCTATTCCATATAGAGTGTATCATATTGATACAACTTGGAAATGGCCGGAACGACCAGGAACAAATCATTGCCGAAGAATCCGATGGACCACACTGCTGAACACTGGCGCACTTGGCCCCTGGTCAAACGTATCGTGCAAGATGCGGTAAAGCCTTACTTCGGCAAGATTGTTCTCGCTCTGATTTGCATGGCACTTATGGCGGCTGCGACTGGTGGCTATGCCTATTTGATGGATCCGGTCATCAACGAGGTGTTTGTCAAACAAAACGGTGCAATGCTGGTTCCGGTCGGCGTGGCTGTTCTGTTCGCATTTGCCCTAAAGGGCTTTGCCAACTATGGCCAGTCCGTATTGATGAGCTATGTCGGCGGTCGCATTCTTGCTGATATCCAGAACAAGCTTTACGAACATGTCATCCGGCTCGACATTGGTTTCTTCCATAGTACGAATACCGGTAAGCTTATAACGCGTTTCACCAGTGATATTACGTCCATGCGCGCGGCTGTTTCTGTCGCCCTGACCGGGTTTGGTAAGGATCTCCTGACGGCTATCGTCTTGATCGGCGTGATGTTCTATCAGGATTGGCAATTGGCGATCATTGCGTTCACAGTCTTTCCTGCGGCCATATTACCGATTGCCCGACTTGGCAAACGCATGCGCAAAGTGTCTGCTAACACCCAGCAGCAAATCGGCGAATTTGCCACCCTTCTCGAACAGACGTTTCAAGGTGTGCGCCACGTCAAAGCCTATGGCATGGAGCCATACGAGTGCTCGCGTATGGAAAAACTGGTCGAGACTGTTTTTCAGTTGAGCTTCAAGGCGCAAAAAGTCAGTGCCAGGTCCTCCCCCATCATGGAAACACTCGGCGGTGCAGCGATCACGACAATCATCATTTACGGCGGCAGCCGGGTAATTGATGGCGCAAGTGATCCGGGTAGTTTCTTCTCGTTCATTACCGCCCTTTTGCTGGCCTACGAACCGGTAAAGCGTCTGGCAAATATCAACATGAATTTGCAGTCAGGCCTTGCCGCGTCCCAGCGCGTGTTTATGGTGATGGACCTTGAGCCCGAAATCAAAAACGCCCCGGATGCCAAGGACCTCACCGTGTCGGGTGGAAACATCAATTTCAAGAATGTTTCCTTCGCCTACAACCCGGAAATCACAGCCCTTCGTGATATTGATCTTGACATCAAGGCCGGTGAAACGGTTGCGCTTGTCGGGCCTTCGGGGGCGGGTAAATCAACCATCCTGAACCTGATCCCGCGCTTTTACGATATTGATAACGGCGCCATCACTGTTGATGGTCAAGACATTCGCGACTTAACACTTGAAAGCCTGCGCCGTGCGACCGCACTGGTCAGTCAGGAAATCACCCTGTTTGATGACACGGTGCGCGCCAACATTGCCTATGGCCGTGCTGGTGCGACCGAAGCCGAGATCGAAGAAGCCGCGCGCAATGCCGCGGCTCATGACTTTATCGGTCTGCTCGAAGACGGTTATGACACCATCGTCGGCGAACATGGGGTTAAGCTTTCTGGTGGGCAGCGACAGCGTATCGCGATTGCGCGTGCCATGCTTAAAAACGCACCGATCCTGTTGCTCGATGAGGCAACATCCGCCCTTGATACCGAATCAGAACGCCATATTCAGGACGCGCTTGCGAAATTGATGAAGGGGCGCACCACCCTTGTGATTGCGCACCGGCTGTCGACCATTATTGATGCGGACAAAATCTGTGTGATCAATAATGGCCGTATGACGGAACAAGGAAAACACGATGAATTGCTTGCACTTGGAGGGGCTTACGCACACCTCTATAATCTTCAATTCTCTGAAGAAAATGAAAACTGATCCGGGTAATTTCGGGATTTACAGGCGTGCAGTTGCATAAACGCATTATCAGAAGCGAAACCACGCGCAGCACCTTGTGCTGGCTTGCGGCGTCGTATGTGCGCCTGATCCACGCGACCGGGCGTTGGCACACCAAGGGCGGCGACCTTCCGGCGCATTACCTGACCGAGGGCAAACCGTTTATCGTCGCATTCTGGCATCAGCGCCTGTTGATGATGCCCTATACATGGCGCTCGGTCGGTGGTGACCGTCCGTTTAACATGTTGATTTCATCGCACCGCGACGGGGAAATCATTTCCCGCACCATTGCCTATTTCGGGCCAAAGACAATTGCCGGATCGACCGGCAAGGACAAAGGCGGTGCAGCCGCCTTACGTCAGATTCTAAAGGTGCTCAAAGCAGGTGAAGTTGTCGGCATGACCCCGGATGGACCACGCGGCCCTCGCATGCGCGCCTCAGACGGCATCATTCAGGCTGCCCGCATGGCAAACGTTCCGATTTTTCCCCTGACCTATTCGGCCTCCAACCGCAAAGTTCTTGGCAGTTGGGACCGTTTTATTCTGCCCTTACCCTTTTCGCGCGGCGTCTATCACTGGGGCGATCCGATCCATGTGGATCGCAAACTCGACGCGGCGGGTATCGAAGCCAAACGCCTTGAACTTGAAAATGCGCTGACCGAGCTCACTCAGGAAACCGACAGCGCACTCGGGCTTAAAATCATTCCGCCTGCGGGCCTTGACGCACTCCCCAAGCAGAAACGGTCGGCGATCGCAGCGGGGGAAACCGGTAAATGAGCCTGTTTTACGCCTATCGCGCGGCGACACGCCTGCTGGGTCCGGCTCTGTATCTGTATCTCAACCGTCGAAAAAGTCTCGGCAAGGAAGATCCAGGCCGGATTGGCGAACGGTTTGGTCACCCAAGTGCTCCACGGCCCAAAGGCAAACTTGTCTGGATACATGGCGCGAGCGTCGGGGAGTCTCTTTCTGCCCTGCCTGTGATTGATGAAATCCATCGTCGCTATCCCGATGTTTCAGTCCTTGTCACGACGGGTACCGTGACCTCGGCCGCACTGATGCATGAACGCCTGCCAAAGGGTGTCATTCATCAATTCATCCCGATTGACCGCCAAGTGTGTGTCGCGCGGTTCCTCCATCACTGGAAACCTGATCTGGCACTTTGGCTTGAAAGCGACCTTTGGCCCAATATCCTGACCAAGGCCAAGAAGGCAGGCACGCGCTTGGTGCTGGTCAACGGTCGTATCTCGGAAAAAAGCTTTAAGGGCTATTCGCGCTTTCCATCCTTTATCCGCCCGGTCATTGCCGCCTTCGACCTGATCCTGACACAGGGCGCGGAAGAAACGAAACGGTTTGCCGCCCTTGGCGCAACCAATGTCAAGGCCGTCGGCAACCTGAAATTCGCCGCCCCGCCGTTGCCCGCCAATGACGAGGAACTCGGTAAACTGCGCGATCAAATCGGCAATCGTTCTGTGTGGTTGGCATCAAGCACTTTTGACGGTGAAGAACGCATTGCCGGTCAGGTGCATCACAACCTTGCTCCGACACATCCTGATCTTCTGACCATCATCGTTCCGCGCCATCCTGTGCGTGCTGATAACATCGAAGCCGACCTGATTGCGCAGGGGTTGCAGGTATCGCGCCGTAGCCTGGGCCACCAGATCACCGAACAAACAGAAATCTATCTTGCCGATACCATGGGCGATCTTGGCCTATTTTACCGCATCGCGCCGGTATGTTTTATGGGCAAATCTTTGTGTTCGACCGGTGGGCAAAACCCGCTGGAACCGGCCCGATTGGGCTGTGCGATCCTACATGGCCCCGATATGAGCAACTTTGCCATTATCAGTCAGGAGATGCTGGCTGCCGGCGCCTGCCGCCCTGCATCTGACGCAGATGACCTGACACGGCAACTTGGCGGGTTCCTGCGTGACCCGGCATCGGCCGAAAAAGTCGCCGCTGCTGGCTTGGCCTATGCCAGTTCCAAGGCAGAAGTCCTTGACCGCACCCTTGATGCCATCGATCCACTGATTGCAGACATTCCGACACACGGGGGCGGCAATGCGTGATCCCCGTTTCTGGCAAGAAGACGGAATTCTTGCAACGGCAATGACCCCCCTTTCCTTGCTTTGGCGCGCTGGCGGATGTGTTCGCACGATGAAAACAACGCCGCGCCATCCCGGATGCCCGGTGTTTTGTGTCGGCAACTTCACTGTTGGTGGTGCCGGAAAAACACCAACAGCACTTGCCCTTTTTGATCTATTGACCGCACTAGGCCGAACACCGCATTTCGTCAGCCGCGGATATGGTGGATCCATGCGTGGGCCACACCGGGTTGATCCAGAATCTGATCGCGCTGATCAGGTCGGCGATGAACCGCTTTTACTCGCGGCACGTGGACCGACTTGGGTGTCACGCGAACGGTTCCTTGGTGCGGAAATGGCCCGTGCTGCCGGGGCCAATGTCATTATCCTTGATGATGGATTACAAAACCCGTCTCTGATCAAGGATTGTAGCTTTGCCGTCATCGACAGCCAATATGGCATTGGCAATGGCCGGGTGATCCCCGCTGGCCCGATGCGCGAACCGCTGGATTCAGGGCTTGAAAAAGTTCGGGCCATTATTCTGATTGGTGATGAAACCCCGGACTTCATCACCAACCTTCATGCATCGGTTCCGGTCGTGCGTGCGCGCATTGAAACGGAAAATGGTGCGGATTTCGCACATCAGCGCGTTCTTGCCTTTGCCGGGATTGGACGCCCTGCGAAATTCTATGAAAGCCTGCACCAATGCGGCGCAATGATTGCTGAAACCCAAGATTTTGCCGATCATCACCCGTTTAGCGCACAGGAACTTTCCGATCTGCGCAAGCGTGCACAAACACTGGGCGCGCGTCTTGTCACCACACAAAAAGACCTGATGCGCTTGCCAAGTGAAAATCGCAGCGGCATAAGCAGCCTTAACATCCGTCTGGTGTTTGACGCACCAGACCAGCTGAACCAGATTGTAAAAACGGTGCTTGCCGATGGATAAGAACAGCAAATTTTACAAGATGCGCCAAAAATACCTTTCTCATCCGCTTCAAGGATTGGGCGCGCATATCCTGTATTGGTTCTTTGCGGCGATGCCGATTGATATGGCATCAAATTTTTCCGGTCGCCTGATGCGGAACCTCGGACCAAAACTGGGCCAAACAAAAAAGGCCCGTAACAATCTTACCCGTGCCTTTCCGGAAAAATCCAAAGACGACATCGAAGAAATCGTTGCCGACATGTGGGAAAACCTTGGCCGGTCGGCGGGTGAAATCCCCCATTTGCATAAGCTGCACCCCGGCGGGCCCCGTATCGAAATTGTTGGTCTTGAGCACGGACTGGCATCACGCGATGACGGTAAACCGGGATTATTTTTCACCGGTCATATTGGCAACTGGGAAGTCAGCATGTGCATCGCAACCGTTCTTGGGATGGACATGATGAGCGTATATCGCGCTCCGGATAATCCATGGGTCGATGATCTGTTCATGCGCGCGCGCAAAACATTCAGTGGCGAGTTGGTAAAAAAGGGCCCAGATGGTGCCCGCAAACTGACCCGGTGTATGAAAGATGGCGGCCATGCCTGCATGCTGGTCGATCAAAAAATGACGGACGGCATCGCGGTTCCATTCTTTGGGCGTGATGCCATGACCGCCCCGGCACTGGCACAGTTTGCACTTAAATATGATGCCCCGATTGTACCCGTTCGTGTTGAACGGTTGAATGGTGCCTATTTCCGTATGACGTTTTATCCCGCCCTGACGATCCAGAAAACCGGTAATCGCCGCGCCGATATTGCCAACATCATGACGGAGGTCAATGCCATCATGGAAAGCTGGATACGCGAACGCCCTGCTCAGTGGTTATGGCCTCATAAACGCTGGCCGAAATGATCGGCTCGCGCAAATATTGCGCTGGGATAAAACGATGTTTCTTTCATTAACGGAATAAGAACTCCCATCGGGCACACTCGTCATTTGAACATGTTCGACTGACCTCAGGAGCCCGTTTGCCTTGTCCCGCATATTGATCATTATTTGTATGATACTGGCGGGATCAGTATTTCTTACTTGGCCCGGCATGGCACTAGACAGCCAAACAGATAAAATCAAGGAAACGGCGCGCGAAATCCGTTTGCAGATTTCACAACTGGACCTGCAATTAAAGGAACATTTGCGAAAGGCGCTTGAAGAATTTGGTGACCGTCCGGTCGAATGCGCCCCCGATGAAGCCCGCCAAAGCCTTTCTGATTGTATTGCTGAAGACGGCGACACACTGACCCACACAACGATCACCATCGCCAAGGTCAGCAGACAGGATGACGATCCACTGGGGGATCTCACTGATACCGAAGAACGGTTTGCCCTGTTCACCGAACAACTCAACAAAACCAATGATCTTTTGGCCAGTGCCGGTGCAACACTATATCGCAGCGGCTTTGACATTACGCCTGAAATGGATCAGCTGCGCCGCAATGTGATTGTCTATGTTGAACGCAAACAGGCCAATGACCTGCGCACCAAACAGGCCCTTTTAATCGCAACGGTTGCCATCATTCTGATTGCGATATTCGGGTTAATCTTCGCTGTGATCCGCCGCTTCCGATAGGCCTACTGTCCCGACATAAAGTGTCATGGGACAAATCACCTTGAACAATTTGGTAAAGCCCGTTACCCGGTAACAATCATTTCGCACGGTTCCAAGTCGCCGGTACTTGGCTCTCGGTACTAGGCAATTAGGAAACATCATGAGCGAAGCTTACTGGCAGGATATTCTCGTGGCCCTGCGCCAGATTATCCGGGCGACCGATCTGCATTCAAAACGGATGATGAAGAACTGCGGCCTGACCATTCCGCAAGTCATGGTGTTGCGCGCGATTGACGAGCTGCAAAATGTCACGGTCAAACGCATTTCCAACCACGTTTCGCTTAGTCAGGCGACGGTGACCACGATCTTAAACCGCCTAGAACAGCGAAACCTTGCCGAGCGTCGCCGCAGCACCACCGATAAACGTGTGGTCAACACGGTCCTGACCGATGCTGGACGCGAAATCCTCTCAACCGCGCCGACCATGCTGCATGAAGAGTTTATTTCCCAATTCGAATCCCTGCCCGATTGGGAAAAGACCCAGCTCCTTACATCCATGCAGCGCGTGGCCTTCATGATGGACGCGGAAAAGATTGATGCCGCCCCGATCCTTGACCTTAGGTCTGATCCGACCCGGTAACGATTCGATGCCCATTCCGCCGTCCGTCCCCTACGGCAGAAAATGTTGCACCATCTGCACTGACCTTCGCGGCATGTACCCCGCCAAAGAACATATCCTCAGACTCCCAACGCTGCTGGTTCTGAATACTTAAGCCATCAAGAAGTGCCTCATCAAAGCCCGGTTCAACCGATAGAAGACCGTCCTCGACATGTAGTCTTGGAGCCGCAACCGCGCCATGCAATGTCATGTCAAAGGCATCCATGTTCAACATTACCTGAAGCATGGTTGACCGAATGCGGTTTGATCCTCCTGATCCCAAGGCAACCGATGATCCATCCGCCCCCAGATAAAGGGCCGGGGTCATCATCGATGTCATCCGAACCCCACAAGGCCATTGATGGAAACCATCGGATGACAAATCTGCCTCACCCAGCATGTTGTTCATCATGATGCCTGTTTTAGGCACCACCCGCCCGGATGACGACCCATTTGATAGGGTTGCCGCCGCAAGATTCCCGTCCTGATCGACAACCGAAATATGGGTCGTCCCGCGCTGACTAAGCGGGCGCTCACCAATCATCATACGATAACTTTCGCACAACTCATCTGACAGGATAACCGGCGACGCACCGTACTCACCACGCGCAAGCCCCGTGGCATGCAAAACGCCTGATACGGCTTCAAGATGGCGGGCAGACCCAAACGACCCCAAGGCCATATCACGCGCCAGTTTAAGACCAAATCCAACCAGAACCCCGCCCGATGCAGGCGGGGGGTTCAGCACAAAGCGGCCTTTACGCCCGGCAACCAAAAGCGGGTCACGGATCAACACCCGGTAAGCCGCCAAATCCTCCCGCGTCAAATAGCCGCCTGATGCACGGCTTTCGCGCACAAGCGCATCGCCAAGGTCACCGTGATAAAACCCGCCAACACCGGTTCGGACCAGATAATCAATGCTGTGCGCTAAATCGGCTTGGTGATGAAGAACGCCTTCATCAAGCAATTCGAAGCCGTCCTCATCCTGATGACCGGGTTTACCAAAGATTCTCCGGCTGTCGGGTGAAAACCCAAGTAACGGCTCAACAATGCCCATCACATATCGCTGAAACGCATCCAGTTCGATCCCGTCACGCGCAGCCGTAATCGCAGGTTCGGCCAATTGCGCCATGGGTAAACCCGCAAGGTCGTGATGAATTTTAAACATCCCGGCGACAACACCCGGCGTCGCAACCGAGCCATAGCCACCATGAAATTCCTGTGTGACACCGCCGGCAAAGGTCGCAAGGCGACTTTCAAATTCCAGATCCTCACGCGCACGTTTTTCAAGCGGGGTTTCAACAAAGAAATCATAAAGACGCGGTGGTTTACCTGCTGGCCGGGCCATCACAAACCCGCCGCCGCCAAGGGATGCCAAAACTGGTTCGGCCACACAGGCCGCCCACATTGCGGCAATCACTGCATCAAAGGCGTTGCCACCTTCCTCAAGCACACGGGCAGCGGCACCTGCGGTAACATCATGTCCTGCGGCAACGGCCCCGTGCTTTTTCATGGCATGCGTTTCCCGTTAGTTTTTGGCGTTTGCCGCCTTTTGCGCGTCTTCCATCGACGGGACCAGCAGTTGCGCATCAACCCTTGCCGCCCCGACATTGATCCGCCAATCCAAATGCGGTCCGGTGGCCCGGCCCGATGCGCCGACTTTGCCGATCAGATCACCCTGTTTTACCATATCGCCGACTTTGACATCGATTTCAGACAGGTGCAAAAACGCCGACACCATGCCAAGACCATGATCAAGAAACAGCGTCGCCCCAGAAAAATACATATCCGGGTGGGCCAAGGTCACGATCCCGTCGGCTGGTGCAACCACGGCCGTTCCGGTCGGAACCGCAATATCCACGCCCCAATGTGGGGACCGTGGCTCGCCGTTTAAAATCCGTTGTGATCCATAGACACCACTGATCGGCCCTAACGCAGGCCAGATAAAACCGCTTTCGAGGAATTTTTCGGTGAACCGTTCGGTGCGCGCTTCGCGGGCCTGACGGGAATCATCCTTGATCCGGTCCATCACGGCGGGATCAGGTGTGACCATTTTCTTGGGCAAACCATCAATCCGCTGAATATCAAATTCGCGGTCGCCGATGTCATAGGCAAAGTTTTCGATACTGCCATCGCTGTGCTTGATCGTCAGTTTGGCAGGACCCTCGTAATCGCGTGGGAAACCCAGAACAAACCGGCCATCAACTGCGATAGTATCAATCGCCGCGCCATCTAGCAGAACCTGATCCCCGGCGTCAGTTTGACCAAACACAATTCCGCCCTGAACAAACTGCCCCTGATAGACTGGTTCTGCGGCTCTGACTGTGGTGGCCGCGAAGATTCCGGCAACTGCGATAAGGGTGGTGATTGCCAAGCGCATTACAAAAGGCTCCCTTGCCTGTCATCGTCTTTTGGTTGTGGGTCTTTCTTTTTGACGGCTTTTGGTTTGCTGGCCGTTTCGGGCTTTGATGTGGCAACCGCATTAACTGGCATATCTTCGCCATCACGCGACCCACCTGACGTCGGGGCTGTCAGCGTGGATACAGGCCCAGTTGTCGCATCGCCAGCCGTAACACGGGTCACGCCATCACCCAGCTCAAGATCATATCCGTGCCCGGTGACAATATCGGCGGATTTTTCCACCAGATTGCCCGCCCCGTCGCGCACCACGGCAAAGCCGCGTTTCAGGACATTGCGATAAGAATAACTTTCCAGCAGACGGTCATAGCGCGCCAGTCCTTCGGCTTCACGCGTCAGGGTGTTTTTCACGGCTGCACCCATGCGCGCACCAAGATCCGTGATCTGTTTGCGGGCCCGATCAACATCGCGTTTGGCGTCACTTGGGCGCAACCCGGCAGACGCACGATCAAGGCGGGATTTTTGCAGTTGCACGGCCGACTTCATCGCGCCGTCCAGCCGCACGGCGGCATTTTCAAGCCGCCCACGTTTTTCCGAAAGCTGTTCGCGCGGACTGACCAGCCGTGCACTGGTTTCATTGAGGCGCGCCCGTGCTTGGCTCACGACATTGACCGCCGAACGAGGCAAACGATCCGCCCAGTTGTCCAACATCTGATTGCGTTCTTCGAGCATCCTTTTGGGATCGCCCAAACCCCGCGCCAGACTTTCAAGCGCTGTTTTCTTTTCCACACCCAATCTGCGAACAGCTTGCGACAACCGCAATCCGTTTTCTTCGATCTGACCAATCAGGTCACCACGCACCGGCACCGCCTTTTCCGCCGCCCCGGTCGGGGTCGGTGCCCGCAGGTCGGAGACAAAATCAATCAGGGTGGTATCAGTTTCGTGGCCGACCGCCGATATCACTGGGATGTCAGAATAGGCCACCGCACGAGCAACCACTTCCTCGTTAAAGGCCCATAAGTCTTCAAGCGACCCGCCACCGCGTGCGACAATCAACACATCAGGGCGCGGAATATGGCCATAGGGCAAAAGGTCGTTAAAGCCGCGCACAGCTTCGGCCACTTGTTCGGCGGCACCATTTCCCTGAACCAGCACTGGCCACAACAATACCCGGCGCGGAAAACGATCGCGCAGGCGATGCATGATGTCGCGGATCACTGCCCCGGTCGGCGATGTGACAATGCCAATGACATCGGGCAAAAACGGGATCGGCTTTTTGCGGTCCGCATCAAACAGGCCTTCGCCCGCCAGCTTCTTTTTACGTTCTTCGAGAAGCTTTAAAAGCGCGCCTTCGCCCGCGACTTCCATCGTTTCGATGACAATCTGGTATTTTGACCGTCCGGGGAATGTGGTCAGCCGTCCGGTGACGATGACTTCCATGCCGTCTTCGGGCACAAGGCCAAGTTTACCCGCCTGCCCGCGCCAGCAGACCCCGTCCAGAACCGCCTTGTCGTCCTTAAGGGCCAGATACATATGGCCGCTGCTGGCACGCTTGAACCCGGAAATTTCACCGCGCACGCGCACAAACGAAAAGGCATCTTCAACGGTGTTCTTTAACGCGTTGGACAGGTCGGACACCGAAAATTCGGGCGCATTTCCCGATTTCGCGGGCGTTTCAGGAACCGGGGCAAAAGGGTCGAACAAATCTTGCGTCATCAAGGGCACTTTATGCTAAAAGCCCGCATAAATTATCTAGCGGGGTGGGTTTGGTGACAAGCCTAGTTCATCACGCATGGACCATCAAGCAATCGGACAAGTCGAAGGATAAAGTCATGAAGGTTCTGGTCGTTGGCGGCGGTGGACGCGAACACGCACTGTGCTGGGCCATTGCGCGCAGCCCGCGCATTTCCAAACTCTGGTGCGCACCGGGCAATGCTGGGATCGCGGATTCGGCCGAATGCGTGACGATTTCCGATGGCGATGTCGACGGTCTGGTGACGTTTGCCAAGGACAACGCGGTTGATCTGGTCGTGGTTGGTCCCGAAGCCCCGCTGGTTGCCGGCCTTGTCGATGCACTTGATGCCGCCGGGATCAAATCGTTTGGCTGTTCCAAGGCCGCCGCCCAGCTTGAAGGTTCCAAGGGTTTCATGAAGGACATGGTGGCAAAGTTCGGGGTTCCGACCGCCGCCTATGGCCGTTTCACCACCCCTGATGATGCCAAGGTGTTTGTCAAAACACACGGCGCGCCGATTGTCGTTAAGACCGATGGCCTTGCTGCTGGTAAGGGCGTAATCATTTGTATGACAATTGACGAAGCCTTTGCTGCGATTGATGAATGTATGGTCGGTGGCAAGTTTGGCGATGCCGGTGCGGAAATTGTCATTGAAGAATTCCTTGTCGGTGAGGAAGCATCCTTCTTTGCGGTGTGTGACGGCGAAAACGTCATTCCACTGGTCGCCGCACAGGACCACAAGGCGGTTGGCGAAGGTGACACTGGCCCCAACACCGGCGGCATGGGTGCTTATTCCCCGGCCCCGGTTTTCACTAAGGACGTCGAAACCAAAGTCATGGAACAGATCATTGTTCCCACGGTTAAGGGCATGGCCGACGAAGGCCACCCGTTCAAGGGTGTCTTGTTTGCCGGTCTGATGATTGATGACGCGGGCAATCCGAAACTGATCGAATATAACATTCGGTTTGGCGACCCGGAATGTCAGGTTCTGATGACACGACTTAAATCAGACGTTCTTGATATCCTTGATGGGGCGGCCAGTGGCACGCTTAATACCGTCAAACCGCAATGGTATGAGGAAACCGCCATGGTGGTTGTCATGGCGGCAAAAGGATATCCGGGATCTTATGAAAAAGGCACCGAGATCAAAAACGTTGCCGCGGCGGATGCCATGGACAAGGTCAAGGTGCTGCATGCCGGAACCAAAATGGCTGGTGATAAGCTGACCGCGACGGGTGGTCGTGTTTTGGGGGTTACCGCACGCGGTGCGACTGTCACCGAAACGCAAAAACGCGCCTATGAGGCGGTTGATGCAATTGACTGGAAAGATGGTTTTTGCCGCCGGGATATCGGTTGGCGTGCAGTGACCCGCGAACAGAAATAAGCCACCACACCATCGCATTTTCAAAAGACCGGATTTACGCAATCCGGTCTTTTTTTATGTTCGCCTTTATATCCGAAAAATCCGAAACGACGTCTGCATTAGCGTTCCCTGCATGATATCGGATCATGCAGCGCCCCGGATGGATATCATCGGGTTCCACCGTTGCCGAAACGCCAAACACATCGCGCAGGTTTTCTGGTATGAGGATATCTTGCGGGGTGCCAATCGCGCGTAATTTACCACCATCCATCATCGCGATCCGATCACAAAACATCGCCGCGTGGTTCAAATCATGCAAGGCCGCAACCACTGTTACCGGTAATCTTCGGACCAGTTCAAGAATGCCCAATTGATGTCGGATATCTAGATGGTTGGTGGGTTCATCAAGCAACAGAAATTCCGGTTCCTGTGCCAGTGCGCGGGCGATATGGACCCGCTGTTTCTCACCGCCCGAAAGCGTATGCCACATGCGGTCTTTCATTGATCGCATATCGACCGCGTCGAGGGCATCGTCCACCACCGCGTCATCATTTTCCGACCACGGGGACAGCAGACTAAGGTACGGCGTCCTGCCAAGCGACACCGCCTCGGTCACGGTGATCCGGTCAATGGTGTCGGCCTGTTGTTCGACAAATCCGATGCGTCGCGCAAGATTTCGCCGCCCGATGTTTTTTAACGCCTGCCCATCCAAAATGGCATCGCCGCGCGATGGTCGACGAAGGCCGCCCAAAACCGACATCAATGTGGTCTTACCCGAACCGTTCGGCCCGATCAGGCCAAGGAACTCGCCGGGCTTTACCGCAATTGTCACATCCGTAATGATCTTTTTGAACCCGGCTTGCCAGTCTACATTTTGCAGTTCAAGGCTCATCGAAGGACCCTTCCGTGACAGAGGATCAGGGCAAAGGCAGGCGCACCGATCAAAGCCGTGATCACCCCGATGGGAAGGACCTGACCCGGCACAATCATGCGTGAGAAAACATCGGCACAGACAAGAAACAGCGCACCAATAAGGGCCGATACCGGCAAAAGAGCACTATGGCGTGTGCCAACGAAAAACCGCGCGGCATGCGGGATCACCAAGCCAACAAACCCGATAGACCCGACAATACTGACCATCACAGCCGTCATCAGGGCGGCACAGCCAATCAGCACGACATAGGCGCGCCGGACCGGCACACCAAGGGACGCGGCTGAATCCCGGCCAAAGGTGAAGGCATCCAGGGCACGCGAATAGCCAAAACAGATTACAAGACCAACAATGGCCACCGGCAAGGCCAACCAGACATCCGGCCAGCGCACACCACTTAGATTGCCCAGCAACCAGAACATGATCCCACGGGCTTCTTCCGCACTGGCAGATTTGGTCACGATAAAAGAGGTCATCGCATTGAAAAGCTGCGATCCGGCAACACCGGCCAGAATGATCGCCCCGGTTCCCCTGCCCGCCTGCAGCGACAATAAGGCAACAAATGCAAATGCCACCAGCGACCCGATAAAGGCCCCGACCGACAACCCAAGTACCCCGGCCCCCAATCCAAGGATTGCGACACTGACCGCCCCGGTCGATGCCCCGGCCGAAATCCCCAACAAATAGGGATCGGCCAACGCATTGCGCAGCAAGCCCTGCAATACAGCACCGGCGACCGCTAATGATGCCCCGCAACTGGCCGCAACCACCGCACGGCTTAACCGGTAATTCCAGACAATGCCTGCATCAATGACATCAACCTCATGCCCGGCATTCCAGACATGATTGGCAATGGTATTGATGACGGTTTGCATTGGAATGGCCGTCTCACCAACTGATGCGGCAAACGCCAGTGTCACGCACAGAAGCATCAGCGCGACGAGCGTCGCGCTGATGCGGTTGGTGAAGGCAAGTGAAAGCAGACCGATCAATTGCTGGCGTCCGTATGGAAGCCTTCAACGGCGGCGGCCAGTTTTTCTATGCCGTTGATCGTGCGGATCGTCGGGTTCATCGACAACGCATCAAGGACGATCACATGATCATTTTTAACCGCATTCATTTGACTTGTGACCGGATCAGATTGCAGGAATTTCATCTTGAGTTCCCAGTCATCGGCCGGGAAGCGACGACGGTCCATCTTGCCAATCGCAATGATGTCGGGGTTGGATCGTGCAATTGTTTCCCAACCAACTTTTGGCCATTCATCGTCACTGTCGATGACGTTTTTCACGCCCAGTACATTGGCGATATAGGCCGGTGCGCCTTTTTGCCCGGCAACAAACGGATCAACATCAAGTTCCGCACTTGAAAACCAGAACAGGGCACTGATCCCACGACCATCAACGTCACTGACGCGATCACGCGCCGCCTGTTCACGCGCACGAAGGTCCGCCGTCAGTTCGGCACCGCGTTCTTCAACATCAAAAATCTGCGCCATTTCGGTGATCGTACGATAAATCAAATCCATCGAAAACGCATCAAGGCGCGTGCCATCGCCGCCGGTGGTGTTGTCCTTGCCCACGCAATCGGCGGGCGCGGTATAGACCGGAATGGAAAGCTCGGAAAACTGTTTAATGGTTCCCACCGCGCCATTCGGGCCGACATGCCACTGATACTGGTTGGTCACCAGATCGGGTTTCTGTCCGACGACACTTTCGAAACTGGGATCATTATCGGCAAGACGCGGTATTTTGGCGTTGGCGTCGCGGTATTCCTCGGCAACCGGATTAAACCATACAGCCGTCCCGACAACCCGGTCGGCCAGCCCCAGCATATAAAGAATTTCGGTATTGCTTTGTCCAAGCGAAACAACACGTGTTGGCGCCTGATCGAAGGTCACCGTACGACCGCAATTTTTCAAGGTCAGCGGATAATCCGTTGCCGATGCATGTTGTGAAACAGATGCCAGTCCCGCAGCAAACACCCCGGCTGCAAGAACATGTTTGTTCAATGTGATCACTTTGTACCCTTTCCAAGGATATGACGGCCAAGGAGACTTTTCCTGAAACCGAACATCCCAAATCAACACTTGTTATGTTATAACACAACACAACCATTCCTGTCGTCAATGGACTGGCAAAAGTGTCGGGAAATGGCGGACGGTATCAGGGCCAAAGAAAGGGCGGGATGATTGATATCCTGCCAGCGACCGTAACACATGGCCGACATTTTCCGGGGCACCCCGCCCGGTCCAGTGTCGTGATGTTGGCAGGTCTCCTGGCTCGCGGGTCGTCACACTTTTCTGCCTTCCCAGGGTAAACCCCAGTGGCTTTTGATCAGAAAAGTGCTCACCGCCTACAGTTGCGGGGGCAGCTTCGGTTGACAGCCTTACCATCGGCATGGCTGCGTCGAATTCCCTTTATCCTTTCGGATACCAACTCAAATAGGATGTCACACAGCCCCCCGTACCCGTCAAGCGAATTACGGGTAACACAGGGCAAATGCGCATCTGGCGTACCTAGGGCTAGGACCTACTAATGAACGGAGGGCTCTACCACTTCATGCCCTGAGGGCTGGCTTCGAATTGTCGAGATATCACGCATCGGTGGCGCCCCAAACATGCGGGCATATTCGCGGCTGAACTGGGATGTACTTTCATATCCCACCTCATAGGCCGCACTGGCCGCATCCTTCATTTCGGCCAACATGATTTGCCGGGCGGTCGTTAAGCGCAGGCGTTTTTGATATTGCAGCGGGCTCATGGCGGTCACCTGCTTGAAATGATGATGGAAGGAAGACGGGCTCATATTAGCATGACTGGCCAGCTCATCGACCCGTAGCGGCTTGTGGAAGTTGTCTTTCATCAAACGCAGCACGGCTGAAATCCGCTGCATGTTGCTGCCGCCCATCGCCAGACGGGCAATCAAGGCACCCTGCCCAGTCCGTAACAGGCGATAATGCACTTCGCGCATCAAAAGCGGCAACATCACCGGTATTTCTTCTCGGTGTTCGAGAAGCTCAACGACACGCAAGACCGCATCGACAAGTCCCTCGGATGTTTCTTCGACGAACAAGCCCCTGAAACTGTCGCCATCGGCCCCGATGTTCAAATCCATACAGGCAACCAGGTCACCAAGAATTTTCCCATCGAGATCAAGAGACAAACTGCGATAGGGGCGATCAGGTGTCGCATCGGTCACATGCCCGACCAATGGCAAGTCCACCGATGCCGCAAGCAACTGTCCGGGCTCATAGCGATAGACTTCCTGACCCAGCGTAACTTCCTTGGCACCCGAAATAATCAGACACAGACAGGGCCTGTAAATCGTTGGCACCTTAAGGGTCGGGCCGGTCGAACGATACATCCACACCGGTTCAACCGCGGTGCGCACGGCCCCATCCGGTTCACAGTATTTGTCAATTAAATGGCATAGCCGTTGAAAGTTATCCATCACCCAAACCCTTTGTTTTCAGTGACCCCAGTATACACCGCGAAACCGTACCGCAAAGCACCTCAAACCGGATTTGGAGGATTAGGCAATCGATGTCGAGTTCTGTGTATTCATCAAACGCATCGAAAACGACACAGTAAGGCCATGACACAAACACACGGAGGATGTCATGCCGAACCCAATCAATCACGTCGAAAACAAAACCGTTATCATCACCGGTGCCAGCAGCGGTATCGGCGAAGCCACCGCCAAACTTCTGGCCAGCCGTGGTGCAAACGTCGTTCTGGGTGCGCGCCGCACCGAACGACTTGACCAACTTGCCACCGAAATCGAAGCATCGGGTGGCAAAGCAATGGCGCGCGCGGTCGATGTCACCAACGGCGAAAGTGTCGAAGCACTTGTCTATCATGCAAAGAACATGTTTGGCCGTGTAGATGCGATCTTTAACAATGCTGGTGTCATGCCGCTTTCCCATATGGCGGAACTTAAAACCGACGAATGGGACAATATGATCAACGTCAATATTCGCGGCGTTTTGAATGGTATTGCCGCGGTCCTTCCGATCTTTAAGGAACAGGGCATCGGGCATGTAATCAATACCGCATCTATTGCCGCCCATGTCGTCGCACCAAGTGCCGCCGTTTACTGTGCGACCAAATATGCCGTTTGGGCCATTTCCGAAGGACTGCGTCAGGAAAGCGAAAATGTTCGCGTGACGATAATTTCACCGGGTGTGGTCGAAACCGAACTTGGTCATGACATCACGGATGAAACCGGCAAGGAAATGCTAAAGCAGTTCCGTCAAATTGCCCTTTCCCCGGATGCCATTGCACGTGCTGTTCTTTACGCGCTTGATCAACCCGCAGATGTCGACGTCAACGAAGTCATCGTCCGTCCAACCGCGTCGGCATTCTAACTAATTCGAACCAAGACGCAGGCTTCCATCATGAGACGTCACGTTTTCTTATCACGTTTGATACTCCTGCTGATGGTGTTCGCACCATCAGCAGCCTTCCCGCAGGAGACAGAGATGAACACAGCATTACAAACGTCACCGCATCCTTATGTCGGCATGTGGGTCACCGAGGATGGGTATGTCCGCCAGGAGTTGCGTTCTGACGGTCGCTATGACGAGGCACGCGGAACACAACAATCGGCCTATCAGGGCGATTATCAAATTTCGGGAAACTACGTCACCTATCAGGATGACACCGGTTTTACCGCCGATGGATATTTTGAAAATGATGTGCTGTATCACGGCGGCATGGTGATGTTTCGCCAAGATCAAACCAACTGATCCCAGCACGCACCCGCAACCGCCCGGCAACTGTCGTCACGTTTACTTCAAGTATCGCAACTCCACCAAGATCGATATCGCCCGGCGGTATCGATCTTTCTTGTGAAATGTCGTTCCTGCGGAGTGTCATGCATAAGATGCAGTGATTACGACCTTGAATTTGCCATCATTTGTCCCGATTACCTCCACACTGTCAGGTATTATTCCGGCATATTCGACAAACGGGACTTGGTGAATGACAACTTCTTTGGAACGCAGACGTTTTTTGAAATCCGTGGCCGCCGCAGGTGTCATCCTGCCGGGCATGTCGATGTTTGGGGCGGCAATGGCCGCGAACGACACGCTTGAACTGGGCGAAGCGCAGAACTTTGATTTTGACGCACTGATCAATCGGGCGCAGACGATGGCAACAAAGGACTATGTTGCCCCCATCGCACCCGATCCCGAGATTGTCGGTAAAATCGATTACGACACCCACGGAAAGCTGCATTACAAACGCGACCATTCGCCGTTTGCCGATGGGTCGGGCACTTATCCGATGACGTTCTTCCATCTGGGCATGTATTTCGCCAAGCCGGTGCATATGTATCTGCTTGAAGACGGGGCGGCGCGTGAAGTTGTCTATCGTCCGGATTACTTTGATATGCCCGAAGACAGCATCGCGCGCAAACTGTCCGACAACAGCGGCTTTGCCGGATTCCGCCTGCATGAGAACCTTGAACGCGATGACTGGAAAACCCAGGATTGGGCGGCATTTCTTGGTGCATCCTATTTCCGCGCCATCGGCGATGAAGGCCAGTATGGCCTGTCCGCACGTGGCATCACGGTCAATACCGCCACATCCGTACCCGAAGAGTTCCCCGATTTTCGCGAATTTTACATCGAACCTGCCAAATCGGCCGAAGACCCGGTAACGATCTATGCCCTGCTCGATGGGCCCAGCATTACGGGTGCGTATAAATTCCTGCTCTATCGTGGCAAAGGGGTCACGATGGACATCGAAAAGCACCTGTTTATCCGTAAAGACATCGAACGTCTTGGCATTGCGCCGTTGACCAGCATGTTCTGGTATTCAGAACAGAACAAGTCATTCCGGTTTGACTGGCGTCCGGAAGTCCATGATTCTGACGGTTTGGAGCTTTGGACCGGCAGTGGTGAACGTATCTGGCGACAGCTCAATAACCCCGAAGTCATCCGCGCTTCCGCCTTTGGCGATCACACGCCACGTGGTTTTGGTTTGATGCAGCGCGACCGTGAGGTCAGCCATTATCTTGATGGGGTGCGCTATCACCGCCGTCCCAGCCTGTGGGTTGAACCGCTTGAAGACTGGAACAAGGGCGCTGTTCAGCTGATTGAAATCCCGACCGATGACGAAATCCACGACAATATTGCGTCATTCTGGGTGCCTGATGAGCCAGCCAAGGCGGGCAACAGTTATCAGTTCAAATATCGTTTGTACTGGCAGGCTGAAAATCCGTTCCCGGTTGAAAAACTGGCCAAGGTCACCGCAACCCGCATGGGTCGTGGTGGGGAACCGGGTACGAACCGCCCCAAAGACGAGATCAAGTTTTCCGTCGAGTTCGAAGGCGATATTCTGGGCACCCTTGAATATGGCGAGTTCCCGGAAGTCATCGTTTCGACTTCGCGCGGCGAGATTGTGCGCACCAAGATCGAACCGATCATGGATACAAGGATCTGGCGGGCCGCGTTCGACCTTAAGGCCACCGGCACCGATCCGGTTGATTTGCGCATGTATTTGAAACTTGATGATGCACCCTTAAGCGAAACCTGGATGTTCCAGCATCTGCCGGGACTTACCAACCAGCAGCAAGGCTAGGTCGCTACATACCGAAATACGACGGACCGGCATCATGACGATGCCGGTCCGTTTGCATTTAAGGTTTGCCAGTTAACCTTTGCGCTCAAGGGCGATGACCGTGTCGAGCACCATGCCTTCTTCCCCGTTCGGACCCTTTGCCAAACGGTCTAGGTTATCGACGCAGATCTGCGTCCATTCAGTCAGGTCAAGGCTTAGGTTTTCGAGCGCCTCTTTTGGTTCTGGGTAGCATTTATCGGGCTTTTCCCATGACCATGATGGCACCGACCCATGCGACGTCACCAACAGCAATCCCCCCGGCGCAACCAGACGCGATGCACAGTTGATGATCGAATTGCGCGCAAACACCACCGGGGATTCAAGAAACTGTGCGGTCACCAACGCGAAGCTTCCCGTTGGAAAGTCGGTCATAAGATCTCGTTGATCAAATGTGATCTTTTCCAAAACACCGTTGCGCACCGCATTGGCGCGCGCATAGCCCATTGCGGTCGCAGAAATGTCAATCGCGGTTACAGCCCAGCCATTTTTCGCCAGCCAGACCGCATCATCCCCCTTGCCACATCCAAGTTCCAGCGCAGCACCAGAAGTCCGGTCAGTTACGAATTTCTCCAGCACCGCCGTTGGCCGACCGCTGGTTTCGGACGTGGCCTTTTCATAATGCTGTTCCCAAAACTCTATCGGGTCCATTTTCGGATCAATGTTCATGTCATGCCTCAACTAAAGTGACAGTGCGGTTTGATAAACAAATCATGCATCATTATAAGTTACATGATTTGCTGCATCTGTCAATTTCATGTATCTTTGGTTGTTTCATGTGTTAAAGATCAGACAGGATCGACCGACCAACAGGAGCCCTTTGATGCGTCAAGACAACCGCATGCCCCGCGTGCTGCATGCTCTTTTGCACCTTGACCAGATGACGGAGCCGGCAACATCCGATCTGCTTGCCAGGATGCTCAATACCAATGCGGCTGTTGTCCGACGCACCATGGCCGGATTGCGCGATCAGGGATTTGTCACCTCGACCAAGGGGCATGGCGGGGGCTGGGTTCTGGCCAAACCGCTGTCAGACATTACCCTTGCCGGGATTTATGACGCGCTTGGCGCGCCAAAGATTTTTGCGTTGGGCTGTGGCAACGAAGAATCGCACTGTCTGATGGAACAGGCCGCCAATGCGGCCACCGCCGAAGCGCTGCGCGGCGCATCAGAAACGTTTCTAAGCGCGCTTTCGGCAATCACAATGGCCGATCTTGCCCGTGATTATGAAACCCGGATGAAAGAACTTGGCTTAAATCCGGATGATTACCGGTTTGATGCCAGCAAAATCCCCTAAGCCCCGATGCCAGGTATCAGCGCAGGCTGCCAAAGAAATCCTTCAGCAATTTACCAGCTTCAATCTCGCCAATACCGCCATACACTTCGGGACGGTGATGGCATGATGAGCTTTCAAAAACGCGTGGCCCGTGGTCAACACCACCGCCCTTTGGGTCATAGGCCCCAAAATAAACCCGACGCAGACGGGCAAAAGAAATGGCCGTGGCGCACATCGGGCAGGGTTCAAGCGTGACATACAGATCGCAATTGGGAAGCCTTGGCTCGCCCTTAGCCCCGGCTGCCGCCCGAATGACAAGGATTTCGGCATGCGCAGTCGGATCGTTAAGTTCCTCGGTCAGATTGCCTGCACGTGCAAGGACTTCGCCCGTATCGGCATCGACCAGAACCGCCCCCACCGGCACCTCACCGCGACGGGCGGCGGCACGGGCTTCTTCAAGGGCCATGTCCATAAAGCTGTCTGCGCTCATGATTTTTCCATCCCGATCATGCACTGCACGGAGCAAGCGGCACAACTTGCCAAAGCGGCGTTTGTTTTTACTTGATGTTAGGGCCCGTTTAGGGTCTGAACCCATATGACAGTGCAATCTCGCATCGGATCGGTCAAGAGATCATCATTGGATCGTCCGTTAGATGATGCCAGTTTGGCCTTTGCACACAACGCATAGACCATCGGCGTGAATTGCCGTTGCCCTTACGCGGTTGCAAGGGTAGTTTCCGCCAAGAATTATTCGCCTTAGCATTACCACAAGCAAAGTTGCACCCGACATGACCACGCGCAAGCCGATCATTGGTATTACACTCGATTCCGAAGAACCGGGCGGTTATTCGAAATTCCCGTGGTATGCGCTGCGTGAAAACTATGCTGGTGCGGTGGCGCAAGCCGGTGGCATTCCAATGCCCCTGCCCCATGAGGTTGACCTTGTGCCTGATCTGCTTGATCTGATTGACGGGCTGGTCGTGACCGGCGGGGCGTTTGATGTTTCGCCAACCCTGTTTGGCGCAGAAGAAGTCCATGATACGGTTGTCACCAAAGATCGCCGCACCAAGTTTGAATGGGCGATGGCCGAAGGTGCACTTAAACGTGATATGCCGGTTCTGGGGATTTGTGGCGGGCAGCAATTGCTTAACGTGATCCTTGGCGGGTCGCTGATCCAGCACATTCCTGATAGTGTCAAAAACGCGCTGGCGCATGAACAGCCCAATCCGCGTGATGAATCCGGCCACGATGTCACGGTTGAACCGGGCACACTGCTTGCCAAAATTGTTGGCGACGTCAAAACGCTTTCGGTCAATTCCGCCCACCATCAGGCGGTTGAGGGGGTTGGCCCGGATGTGATCATTAACTCGGTCGCGCCTGACGGCGTGATCGAAGGCATTGAACATCCGAAATACCGTTATTGTCTCGGGGTCCAGTGGCATCCCGAATTTCATATCAGTTCGGGCGATGCGAAGATTTTCGACGCCCTGATTTCCGAGGCCCGCACATGAGCGACCAGACCCCGACCCCAGAAGATAATGATGCAGACACCAAATCCGAACGCATTGCCAAGCGCATTGCACGTTCCGGTGTGTGTTCGCGTCGCGATGCCGAACGTATGATCGAAGAAGGTCTGGTGAAACTGAATGGCAAGGTACTTGATACCCCGGCCGTGACCGTCACCGACGCCGACGAAATTTACGTCAACGGCAAACCCTTGCCGGAAAAAGAAAAACCGCGTCTTTGGCGTCTGTTTAAAAAACGCGGACTGGTCACCAGCCACCGCGATGAACAGGGCCGCGATACGGTATTTGAACATCTGCCAAGCTATGTGCCGCGTGTGATTTCAGTCGGACGGCTTGATTTGAACTCCGAAGGGTTGCTGTTGCTGACCAACGACGGCGAATTGGCCCGTTATCTGGAACTACCGGCAACCGGCTGGGCGCGCCGATATCGTGTACGTGTGCATGGCCGCATTGAAGAATCAAAGCTTAAACAGCTTGAAGAAGGTGTCACCGTTGATGGTGTGCATTATGGATCGATCCATGCCGAGGTTGATGTTCAAAAAGATTCCAACGCCTGGATGACGGTGACCTTGCGCGAAGGCAAGAACCGTGAAATCCGCCGCGTGATGGAACATCTTGGCTGGCCGGTCACCCGTTTGATGCGCGTGTCCTATGGTCCGTTCCAGTTGGGCAGCCTTGCCCCCGGTGATTGCGAAGAAATCACCGGCAAGGTGATGAAAGAACAGCTCGCTGCGTTCTTTAAGGGTGATTACAGCAAGGTTTCAGAAAAGAAATCCGTGGCACGTGGCGGCACATCGCGCCCCAAAGCACCGCGCACTGTTTTTGGCCAACCCGCACAGCGCAAACGCCAGCAAGGCGGTCCGGGCCAAAACCCGAACGCCAATGCCAATGGCACCGATGACGAGCAGCGCGATAGCCGTGCAGGCCGTCCAAGCCTTGGCCGTCCGGGGGCGGGTCGCTCCTATGGACGCCCATCGGATCGTTCCGAGGGTGACCGCAACGAGGCGGATCGTGATGGCGGCAATGACCGTCGTGGCAATGATGCCCCTCGTGGTGGGTCCTCGCGTGATGATAAGCGCAGTGCTTCGTCGCGCTCGGAAAAGCCGCGTATCGGCGCAGCCCCACGTCCCGGCGGGCGCGGAAAACCGGCGGCCAGCAACGCCCGTCCGGAACGCGACGACCGTGATGATCGTAATGATCGTAGTTCGGGCCGTCCGACCGACAAGGGACGCGGACGCTATGCTTCCGGTGGAACGTCTGGTTCTGACAAACCCGGTCGTGGCAGATTTGCTGGTTCCGATGCCAGAGATGGTCGTGGCCGTGACGATGCCAGAGACGAACGTGGCCGTGATGGCGGTCGAGACGGTGGGCGAAATAGTGGCCGAGATGGCTTTGGACGCGATGGTGGCAGAGATTCTGGTGGTAGAGACGGTGGAAACCGCGATAGCGGTGCGCGCGGCACAGGTCCACGCGGCGGTCCCGGCGGACGGAGCAGCAATGCCCGTGATGGCGGACGCGACAGTGGCGGACGCGACGCCGGAAACCGTGACGGGGGTTCACGCGGCACCGGTGCACGTGGCACTGGCCCACGGGGCAGCACTACCCGTGATGGTGGGCGCGATACTGGACGTGGCGGTTCTCGCGATAATGCCCGTGACAGCGGCCGGCGCGATGGTGCCGGGTTCGCGGGCGGTCGCGGCAAGCCGGGTGGCAAACCAGCCGGTCGTTCAGGCAATAGCACAAGCACCCCCGGCCGCAAACCCGCAGGCAACCGCCCACGCGGCAAGAAGGACTAATCGAACATGCGGATTGTAGGTGGCAGTCATCGCGGCCGGGCTCTAACCCCGCCAGCAGGACGTGAAACACGCCCGACCCTTGATCGTGTACGCGAAGCACTTTTTAGCATCCTGTCGCATGCATCGCGCTGGTATGAGGATGATTTCCATCCGCTGTTTGATGGCGTGATCCTTGATGCCTATGCCGGATCGGGGGCCTTGGGCCTTGAAGCGATTTCACGCGGGGCAAGCAAGGCGGTTTTGTTTGATACCGATCGCGGTGCTCTGGCGGTGATCGAAGAAAACATCACCAATTTGAAGCTTGGCGATAAGGCACGCGTTCAGCGTGCCGATGCCACCAAGCCACCACGCGCATCTGCCCCCGCCAGCATGGTTTTCCTTGATCCACCCTATGGCAAGCAATTGCTTGAAACCAGCATTACTGCCCTTGCTGCTGCGGGCTGGATTGATGGCAACACATTGATCATTGCCGAACGTGATCCACGCGACCCGGAAATCACGCTGGACGGGTTTGAGTTGTGCGACAGCCGCAAGTACGGAAAATGTCAGATCGATATCGGGCGGTTTTCGGCCTGACCTGCGATCACTTGTGCAAAGCAGGCCGTCACATCAGCCTGCTGCAAAAACCCGTGATCTGTGGTAGCGTTTTGACGTTAAACGATATGGTTAAGCGCAATGAGACCCTTGCCCCAAACAGCACCAGACGTAGAATTTGGCCGTCGCCTGCGCCATTGGCGTCGCGAAAGCGACATCAAGCAGGCCCGTCTTGCCGATATTCTGGGCGTCACGCAGGCAACCGTTTCGCGCTGGGAAAAGGGTATGCAACGCCCCGCCCCGGTGCAGCTTGACCTGATTGATCAGATGATGACCCGCAAGCGCAATTTCCGTCTGGATCAGGCAATCAAACGGCTTGTCATTCATTCGAACCAGCGCGTGCACCTGATCGAAGACCGATCCCACCGGTTGCTCTGTGCCTCACAGGCCCGCGAACATGAATGGCAACGTGATTGTTCCGATCTTCTGGGCACATCACTTTGGCGGTTTGCCACACCGGAAATCGCGGTTGCGGAAAAAAGCCTGCATGTCCTTGGCTGGCACGAAGATCAAACCGACCACCTGACATTTGAAACATCGCGGCGCGACGGGGCACCGATGCGCATTGTCGATAGCTACATCCTGTGGGAACGTTTTTTCCTGTCAGATGGAACGGCCGTGCGGCTGACAACCGGGTTTGATCACGCACCTCACACCATTTAACGCATCTTGCCAGAACCACGCATATTTCATTCGTGGATATTCTAGGCGGTTTTCAGGTACATCTGAAATCCGCCTTTTGCATGTTTGCCAAGATTTAAAAGCACCGGCAAAACCGCACAGCAAACCAAAAATAAAAGACACCAAACGGACACGCCCCAAATGCCACCGATCTTTGCTATTTCGATCCTGTATGGACTTGGACTGACGGCCTCGATGCAGGTCGGCTTGATCGGCCCGATTGCGCCTGATCTGCGTGCGGGTTTTGGATTAAGTCAGGCAGAATTTGGCCTTGTGGCATCGCTGATTACCGCTGCCGGTGCGCTGACCGCCATTCCAACAGGTGTTTGGGCCGCCCGCGCCGGATTGCGTAAATCGCTTGTTCTGGGCTGTTTAATGATGATCCTTGGCGCAACCATCTTTGCCACGGCCGATGTCGCGGTCATGCTCTATGTCGGGCGGGTTGTTACCAGCATCGGCTATCTTTTGATCGTGGTCGGCGCACCAAGCTGGATGGCCGGATTTGAGAATCCCAAAATTGTCGCCATGGCCATGAGCATCTGGGGCACGTTTATTCCGGTTGGCATTGCCATGGGCAACTGGGTCAGTGCGGCCGTGCTGGTTTGGCTTGATTGGCGGCTGGCGGTGGTGGCCTGCACGGTTCCGGTTATGATCCTGTTACCTTTGCTTGCCGTTATGACGCCACCTGCGACAAGCACACCACGTAAATCGCTTCTGGTCGGGGTCATCGGGGTTTTAAAATCACGTGCGGCCTTACGTGTCGCGCTGATATTTTCGGCCTTTGCCGGGGCGACCTCCGCCGCCCTTGCCTTCATGCCCGCAATGCTTGCCGATAATCTTGATATCGGCATCGCACCCGCCGCTGGAATCATTGGCACCACAGCCATTGTCGGCAATATCATCGGCAGCGTCGGGGCTGGCATGGCACTGGGCCGAAATATTGCCGGACGTCGGATTTTGATGCTGTTTTTACCCATGATGGCAGTTGCGATTTCCACCCTTTTTGTCAGTACGCATATGCCACTGAGCCTCACCGCACTGATCATTTTCAACATTGGTCAGGGGGCGGTTGCGGGCACATGCTTTGCCCTGTTGCCCGGCATTGCCAAAGGGGGGCTTTCGATGCCCGCCCTTCAGGGGATGCTTGCCCAGTTCGCCGAGATTTTTGTCGTGATTGTCCCACCTGTTGCTGGTGCGATGATCGATCGGAGCGGCTGGTCCGGGGCTGCGGGGGTTCTTGGCGCGCTTTACTTTGCCGGCTTCCTGATTTCACTGGGAAAATCGTCACAGAAACGCAGTGCAACATAAGGCGACCTATACGATACGATGACTTGACCTGTCCATCGAAGCAGGCGACTCTCATGCTCTGAAGCAGTCGGGAGTACTGCGAAGCTCGTAACAGGGAAAACGGAATGAAACTGATCAAGGCCATCTTTATCGGCACGATATTGCTTGGTCTTATGGTTGTTTCCGGCTTTTTCATCTGGCTTGCCCCGATCGGTGCCGGTTACAGCGCAAAGATCATGTGTTCGGCCATTTTTGTAAACGGGCTGCCATCCAGCCGGGCGCAGGCCGAAGATGTTCTGGCCGATAACAACCCGCTATTGTCACTGATTACGACCAATGTTGATCTGCGCAACCAGACTGTTAGCGCACATGCCTTTGGTTTTCGCAAACGCTGGGCGGTGTATCGACCACATCTGGGTTGCGTTCTGGCCAATGATGCAGACCAGATCACCCGTTTACGCAACAGCACCCCGCTTATCAGCCCCATCACGGCAAGGCCGCTTTTAACCGGACCATTGCCAATTGATGTCGAACGCCGTGCACTTACCGGCCTGTTGTTTGACGCGATGGATGAACCCGACCCGAAACCAACGCGGCGCACCCGCGCCCTTGTCATTTTGCATCAAGGCAAGGTGATTGCAGAACGTTATGACGACGGGATTTCTGCCAACACGCCTCTTCCCGGCTGGTCGATGACCAAAAGCGTGTTTAACGCGCTGCTTGGTCGGATGCAGTTCGAAGGCATGATTGGCGACATGGCCGACCCGGTCCTGATCAATGAATGGCACGCAGAAGCCGGCGACCCGCGCGCGACCATCACCTATAACAACTTACTGCATATGAGTAGTGGTCTCGAATTTGATGAAAGCTATGCCAACCCGTTATCAGACGTTGTGCAGATGCTGTTTATCGAACCGGCCGCCGCCGGGTTTGCCGTGTCCCAACCACTTGCCAATCCGCCCGGGGAGGTCTTTTCCTATAACTCCGGGACAACCAACATTCTATCGGCTGCAATCCGCAATCTGAGCGGATCGCGCGAAACATACCAGAAACGTCCGGCAGAACTTTTGTTCCGTCCGCTTGGCATTGACAATGCCGTGATTGAAACCGATCAGGATGGCTACTTTATCGCATCAAGCTTCATGCATGCCACCGCACGCGATTGGGCAAAAATCGGCCAGTTGTTCCTGCAAGACGGCGTGTGGGACGGCGAACGTCTTTTACCCAAAGGATGGGTGGATTATTCCACCACCCCGGCACCAGCCGCGCCAAATGGTAATTACGGCGCGCATTGGTGGCTTGATCTGCCGGGCAGCTCTGATGACCGCCCTAGCGCACCGCAGGTACCCGATGATGCCTTTTTCGCGCTTGGGCATGATGGACAATCCATCAGCGTCATTCCGTCAAAAGAACTGGTTGTTGTTCGTTTGGGCCTGACGCGCAACCGCGATGCTTTTGATTTGCGCCAGTTCATCGCCAACCTGAGCCAACTTTTCCCAACGGTTGACCCAAACGCCATCAAGCTGCCAGACAGCGAGGGCGAGGCTCAGGGTGAGGGTCAAGAGCAAACCGAAAAACCTGCTAAATAAACGCCGACTTAGATCAAACCAACGACATATCCCAGCAATGCCCCCAACCCGACCAAGGCCCACACCGACATGACCCGCCATTGCAGGATGGCAAAGGCCACGGCGACGCAGACGATATCGACAGCATCATGAATGGCCCCGGTCCAGATCGGATCATATAAAACCGCCGCCAGCAAGCCGACCACAGCCGCGTTAACGCCCAGTAACCCTGCCCGCATGCTTTGCACATGCCGCACGCGATCCCAGAACGGCAAGATGCCAATCACCAGCAACCATGCCGGCAGGAAAATCGCGATGAGTGTGATCAAAGCCGTAACCGAACTGATCAACCACGTGCCCGACCCCTCAACCGCATGCAGCACGGCCCCAAGATAGGCCGCAAAGGTAAAAATCGGACCAGGCACGGCCTGTGTTGCGCCGTACCCGGCAAGGAAGGCTTCCTGATTGACCCAGCCGGGATCAACCACGGCAGCCTCGAGCAAGGGCAAAACAACATGCCCGCCACCAAACACCAATGCGCCGCTGCGGTAAAACCCATCAATGACGGCAAACAGCCCGCTGTGATCAAAATAGGCGACAATCGGCAGTCCTGCGAGCAACGCAAAGAACAGGCCAAGCGCAAAAAACGCCCCCTTGGTGGAATGCGATGTTGGCACATCGTAGCTCTCGGGCTCGGTTACAGTACGTAGCAGGATAAACCCGGCAATCATCCCGCCGATAATCACGCCAAATTGCGCCAACACCGTATCGCTGACAATCATCACACCGGCCGCAACCACCGCAATGGTGGCGCGTGGCACGTCCGGACACAGGTTTCGGGCCATCCCGACAAGCGCATGGGCGACAACGCCAACCGCCACCAATTTGAGCCCCCGAATGACGTTATCAATCGCCGCCAGATCAAAATGCACAAATGTTATGCCAAGAACCGCCAAGACAATCGCCGACGGCATGGTAAAGCCAAGCCACGCCATAAGGGATCCACGCACCCCGCCAAGCGCCATGCCAATCCCCATCCCGACCTGTGAGCTGGCCGGTCCAGGGACGAACTGGCACAAAGCCACCAGATCGGCATAGCGCGTATCACTTAGCCAGCGACGGCGATGAACGAACTCTTCACGGAAATAGCTGATATGGGCGACCGGCCCGCCAAAACTGGTCAGGCCAAGACGCAAAAAGATCAGGAAAACCTGCCAAAGTGCAACCCCATCGGATGGCAGAACACCTGTATCGGCGTCGTATGCCCCGCCCTTATCCTGATCGGTTTTTGCCGTATCATTTGGTGTCTTTTGTGACATTCCCGGTCGCGTCCCCTGATCGTACGACACATGATATATGCTGCCAGACCATATCCAATGGCACCAAAGGCGGAAAGCCAAAAGCCGACCATTTGGCAATCGTCATCAAACCATAACAAAACCCCTGCCGCCCGGTTTTACCCGAACGACAGGGGTTTGATGTTTAAACCGGGACGTCTTACCGGAAGGCCGGTTCGTCCAGCGACCGCAATTTACGCGAATGAAGCTGATTGACGTCCTGGCGCAGTGTATCGATCGTATCAAGCCCAACCTGAAGGTGCTGGCCGATACGCTGACGATAGAACGTGTTTGCCATGCCCGGTAGTTTCAATTCGCCGTGCACCGGTTTGTCCGACACACACAGCAACGTTCCATAGGGAACGCGGAACCGGAAACCGTTGGCGGCAATCGTCGCACTTTCCATATCGACCGCAATTGCCCGTGACTGGTTAAGGCGGACAAACAGTTCGCTATAGCGCAGCTCCCAGTTCCGGTTATCGGTTGTGGCAACCGTCCCGGTCCGCATGCGTGCCTTCATCTCGCGGCCTTTAAGACCTGTGATTTTGGTCACCGAATTTGCCAGTGCGACTTGCACCTCGGCAATTGGCGGTACGGGAACCCACAATGGCAGGTCGGAATCAAGCACATGATCATCGCGGACATACCCGTGCGCGAGAACGTAATCCCCCAAAAGCTGACTACGGCGCAATCCGGCACAATGGCCCAGCATCAACCAGCAATGCGGTCGCAGGACCGCGATATGGTCCGTGGCCGTTTTGGCATTCGACGGCCCAACGCCGATGTTGACCAGCGTCACGCCCAACCCATCTTCGCGGATCAGATGGTAGGATGGCATCTGAGGCAGCTGCGCTGCCGCCTCACCGCTTTCTTTCCACTTTTTGGGGGCGTTTTTACTGACATGGACCTTCGGCCCCGGCTCGACAAAGGCGATATAGGGACTTTCAGGATCATCAAGCTGTTCTTTGGCAAACTCGATGAACTCGTCGACATAACGTTGATAGTTGGTAAACAGCACGAACTTTTGAAAGTGTTCCGGTGCGGTTGCCGTGTAATGGCGCAGACGCGCCAGAGAATAGTCAACCCGTTCGCCCGAAAACAGCGACAACGGCTTTGGCCCGGCAGTCACCCCATAATGAACACCGTTTGAGATGTCATCATCGGTCCGCGCCAGATCAGGCATATCAAAGACCATCTGCAACTGCCGGATATCGGTCGGGCCGATGCTATCCGTTGCGGTTTCGACCAAAAATGGCAATGGGATCGGACGATCTGACACACCGACAACAACCGGGACGTCATGATTTTTCAGCAGAAGTTCGATCTGCTGGCGGTAATATTCTTCAAACACATCCGGACGGGTAAGCGTCGTGCCATAAACACCGGGGTCGCGGGGGGCGCCAAAAGACAATGTGCTTTCGACATGCAGTTTTTCTGGCGGCACTTCAATTCCCAGATACGGATAGTATGCCCGCACAGGGGAAGATTGCTTACCTTCGCCGAAAAGATCAAAGGCCTCTTGGACAGCCTTGGCACCATTCGCATAGATGTCCTTTATGCGCTCAAGTGCCTTTTGGGCGTCCGTGAATTCAAACAGTTCTCTTACAGACCCGTGAACTTCTGAAACCATAATGGATGCTCCTTTTTGTTATTGTTGTTTGGTTCTGTTGTTTTGCGTCTACATGACTTTATTCAAGTGACAGCAAATAACAACAGCCCTTGGAGCGAGAGATTTATCACCGCCCGCCCGTCACCTGACAACCAAAAACTTTTGGGCTTTCCTCAATCAGCAAGCTAAATCGCATTCATGCCATAACATGCATATTTCGCTTTCGCCCGGTTTGGTGTCGGTTTCAGCAGGTTATGGCTTATATATCGGGATTATTTTCAAGAATTCCAAATGACAGTTTCGACGCGCTGATCACAACAGCATCAAAAACACTGGCACGCTTGTGTCGTCATCAGCTGTACAAAACTGGAATGCAGATAAAAAAAGGGCCGAAACCGGGGGACGGTTTCGGCAATTTCGAGGAGGTGCCTTAGACGTTGAGGGAAAAGACGGTCAACCTCGATATATGATTAGTATCTGACCGATGGTCACTAAAGTCAATATTATTTTATATCAACTTCCATGCATGAAATGCATATCTCAACTGCATGCCCCTACTTTACTTGCTATTTCGCGCAATTTTTTCAGACGACGAAACGCTTCGATATCAAATGTCCCGTCGTCACCTATATAGTCTGCTTGTATGCTTTCAACAACATCAGCTGCCCGCAGGTCACTTTTTACAAGACTTTCAATTTCTTGTTCTTCTTCTTTGCCCCCAAGTGTCCCGCGAACGTAGGCAAGGATGTCCTCCTTGCCATAGATCGCAAGAACCGCACACATTTTAAGCTGCCTCCGACACATAACGGGATGCATGTTCACGTGATTCGATTCGACCGACTGACGCACGCAGCTTACGGCGCGCACGGCCAACGCGGGATTTTACAGTCCCGATTTCCACACACATCTGATCCGCAGCATCCTGATAGGATACGTCTTCAACAGCCGTTAGCATGATTGCCTGACGCTCCTGCTCAGGCAGCTCTTCAAGAACGCGGTCAGCATCACGAAGCTGTAAACGCGCCATCTGATTGCTGCCATGGCCGTAAACGTCGCCCATATCGTCCCAGTCTACTTGCGGACCACGTGTCTTTTCCCGGCGCTTGCCCGAAATAAACGTGTTGAACAGGATCCGGTGTAACCAGGCCTTCAGGCTCGTACCTTCTTCGAACTGATCCTTTTTGCTGATGGCTTTCAACAGGGTGTCCTGAACCAGATCCTGTGCACGATCCATGCTGCCAGCCAGACGATATGCATGACGGCGCAACGCGGGTACATGATCTTCGATTTCATTCATCACTTGTTTAGACATCACAACCTCCTTGTTCGATGCCCCAACCGTAACAAATAAAAACAATATTTAAAGTAAAATCGTGTACTTCACTTAGGCAATACAGTGAAGTTGCTGCATATACACAACAACATCAACACACATATTTGACACATTATAGTTCACCGGCTGAATATACATTCATTACTATACATAATTACTTTACATTACTTACATAACTCAATGGACTTACGTCGACTAAGCAAGATGGTTGTCTTATGGAACAAACAGCGCTAACGTAACTTACTCCAAAATTTTGAAGTGCCTTGATAATCAACGGCTTCAGGCGGATGTTAGTCCCGCTGTAAACGACAGGAAACCCACGTGGCATCCCCGAAAAGAACAGAAAAACTCCAGATTATGCTGGATGACGATGAACTAAAGGTCATTGATGATTGGCGTTTTGAACATCGTATGCCGACACGTGCTGCCGCAATCCGCGAGCTTATCCGCCGCGGTTTGATCAACGAAAAGCTCGCTGAACCGGAAACCGATGGCAAAGCCACAACCGATTTCCGCGTCGAATCAGAATAAATTTTCTGTTTGATCATCAAAATGGCCCGGTAATTTACCGGGCCATTTGTCTTTTTCATGCTGTATCAGCCAGAATTTCGACTGACTTTTGGCTTTCGCCCCTCGAATATGCGGGCGATTCCGGCCCCGAAACCTAAAACCAGCAACCATAATCCGTAATATCGCAATGCACGCGAAGCCGAAATTGCAATGACGAACAGCCAAATCGGATAGGACGCCGCCCCGGCAGCCAATGCGGCAATTTGCATCGGAACCGGCGTGACACTGATGGCAAACACCACCCAGAACCCACCCGTTTCGAACTTGGTTTGCAAATCGTCAAACTGTGCCTGACCGCCCGCCATATCAATTAGCGGCTGGGCCAGATCGTCAAACAGCAGATAGGCCAAAAGATATAACGCCAATGCACCTGCGACACTGCCCGCAAGTGTCACTGTCGCGACAATAAAACCGCGTGCACGCGACGCGGCCATTACCGGCGCGATCACAATTTCGATGGGAATGGGGATAATTGTGGTTTCCATGAAAGACGCCAGTGCAATCCCCCAAAGCCCCTTTCGCCCCGCCGCCAGCGTAGCGAGGCGATCCTGCCAGATTTTCAGCTTTTGCCTCACCGACGATGGTAATTGTTGTTGTTCATTTTTCGCCATTCAAACCGCCCATTGCATCGACCTGACAAATGCCCGCACAAAGAAACAGCCCGCCCGAAATGGGCGGGCTGCAACTCCCGGAACGTCACGTCACCGAGTTCAAGTTGTGATGTCTTACTCGACGGTTTGATCGTCCGAGAGAGCATTCTGAGCATCTTCAAGTGCGGTCATGGTATTTTTCTTTACCTCTTCCCAGCTTTCGGCGGACGCTTCCTTCGCGTCTTCGAACGCCTCACCAAGCTCGGCGCTTGCACCATCCCATGCCTCAGCAAGTTCATCGACAGCTTCTTCGCTGTCCTGTTTCACACTCGCTGATACCTCGTCATACTGGTCGCCCAACTGGTCACTTTTCTCTTCGACCCAAGCCAGAAACTCATCTTTCTCTTCATAGGTGAAGTCCTTCGCGTCTTCATACTCGTTCGCGACCTCGTCACCCATTTTGTTGACGTCCGATTTCATTGCGTCGTCGGTTGCCATCGTATCTGCTTGGTCGGTGGCAGCATTCGATCCGGCATATACAGGACCGGCAACAGCAACAGACATTATCGTACCAACCATAAGTGCAGTTTTACTAAACATCACAACCTCCTTATTCGTGAAATACAGCGCAATTACTTGCACGCTGCTTACAATGATCAACGGATGGGTCAAAAGAATGTTCCAATTATGGTAATTTTAATTCATGGAACTTTTGCCACCCCTTTACGTTTTCAATGTAATCGCCCGCGACACGGCGCACGCCTTGCGCAATCGCATAAAGGCGCTCAAGAAACCAAAGGAGTTTTGAGATGGCACATAGCAGTATGAAAACCGTTGCGAAGGAATTTCCCGTCGATGCCGGTGTCGATCGCAAAGATCGTCAGAAACTTGCCAAAATGCTGACCCGGATCGTTGGTTCCTCGCACGTGCTTTATGCCAAAACCCGTGGCGTTCACTGGAACGTTGTCGGACCAACCTTCTATTCGCTGCATAAAATGACCGAAGAACACTATGAAGATCTGCATGTCGCCAACGACGATATGGCAGAACGCATCCGTGCAATCGGTTTCGCAGCACCGACCGGGATTACGGAAATGATTGAACATTCCGTCATCACCGATCAGGAAAAGCTCCTTTCGGCCAATGAAATGGTCAAGGAACTGGTCGAGGATCATGAAAAAATGGCCCGACTGATCCGCGACGGCGTTGCCGCAGCAGAAGAAGTCGAGGACGTAAAAACCGCCGACCTTCTGACCGAACGCATCGGCGTGCATGAAGAATCCGCATGGATGTTGCGTGCAACAATTTCCTGATCTTGCCATAATGCTGACCGGTGTCTGACACAGGCACCGGTTACAATGCATTTTTCCTTATCAAAGGGGATCCCGGTGAAAAACTCTGATCTAACGGGCAAAGTCAGTCTGTTGCTGACCAAATCAAAGCTTCCCGACGACTGGCGCCAGAATGGTGCCCAAGCCTTACGTGATGTGTTTGAAGATGCCGGGTATCAGACGAACCTGACCCTGTGTGAGAATCCATCCAAGATTCGTGATTGCATCATCAACGACACCGAACCGGGCGATATCGTTGTCGTTGGCGGCGGAGATGGCACAATGAATGCCATTCTTGATACCGTGATTGAACACAAGGTGGTGCTGATCCCCCTGCCCCTTGGCACGGCCAATGATTTTGCCCGCACACTGACATTGCTTGATGATCCCTTGACCGCCGCGCGTTCGGCAATTCATGGGCGGATCGCAATGATTGATGTTGGTCAGGTCAATGATCAGACTTTTGTAAATGCGGCGAGCATCGGCGTGCCCGCAGATGCCCGACACCGGATCAATCCGGATTTAAAGCGTGCATTTGGCGCTGTGAGTTATGCAGTGGCAAACTGGCAAAGCTGGCAGGAAATGACACCGATGGATCTGTCGGTAACATGTGGCGATAACGAACCACAATCGCTGACACTCCGGCAATTGACCGTGACCAATGGCCGATATTTTGGTGGCGGCCTGCGCCCGAGCGAAGCCAAGCGCCCCGATGACGGCTACCTTCACATGTTTGCCATCCGCGATAGCGTCGATACGCTAAGCGGCATGGACATCGCCGCCGAACTTCTGTTTGGCTCTGTTGATGACAGTACCTATGCCCTGACCATGGAATGTGACGAGATCACCATCACCGGGCAGGATGGCGCACCGATCCTTGCCGACGGCGAAATCATCAGTAAACTTCCCGCACATTTCACCATCCATCGCCGTGCGCTGCCCATATTTGCGCCAAACACCTTTTTTGATTTGGATACAGACGGCCCGCCGCAAGAGGAAAGCCCCCACGCAGACCTTACGCAGCGGGCCCTAGTCAACGACATCATGGTAGATACCCTCGATTTTGCGATCCGGTTGGAAGCAATTTTTCCGGTGGCCAAAAGCGGCACCTTGCGGGCGGTCTGCAACGATGGCGCACGCGATCTCCGCGCTATTTCCCGACAGCTTGAACTGGCACTGCACGAATATGGCCTTCCGACATCCTCACCCGATCCGGATTTACACAGTCTCGAAGAACTGCGTGACCATGTTATGGGCTGGTTGCTTGAAAACGCCGACCAGCGGCTGGCACATGGCCTTAAAACCCGCTCAGATGCCCTGTCAAAGCAGACAGCGCAGATTGACATGTCAGCATTGCCTGCCGATGCGCAACACCCCATCAACGCTCTTAAAAGTGAAATCAGCCGTATCAGCGAAAGTTTTGCGGAACTTAAGGCATAACAAAAAAAGGCAGCCTTATCAGGCTGCCTTTTTAAATTCTCTGCTCGCATTAAAAATGCAAAAGCAAAACTAGTCTTCAAGCCCCGCCAAACTGCGCGCAAACGATCTGGCTTCGAACGGGCGTAAGTCTTCGGCGGCTTCACCAACACCGATGGCATGCACTGGCTTACCGAATTTTTCGGCCAGCGCGACAACAACGCCCCCTTTGGCGGTGCCATCAAGCTTGGTGACAATCAGACCGCTAACATTTGTCGCCTGCGAAAATGTTTCGACCTGTGAATGCGCATTTTGGCCGGTGGTAGCATCAAGCACCAGAAGCGTATCATGCGGCGCCGTTTCATCGCGCTTGGTGATCACCCGGACGATCTTTTTAAGCTCGTCCATCAGATGCGCCTTATTTTGTAAGCGACCAGCAGTATCAACCAACAGCACGTCATATCCTTCGCGCTTGGCCTGATCAATCGCGTCAAAGGCAAGACCGGCGGCATCCGCCCCGGTATCACGCGCAATCACCGGGCAATCGGTGCGCTCACCCCAGACTTTAAGTTGCTCGACTGCGGCTGCACGGAATGTATCGCCCGCCGCCATCATGACCTTGAGGCCCTGATCCTTATATGTTTTTGCAAGCTTGCCAATTGTTGTGGTTTTACCCGATCCATTAACACCAACCACCAAAATCACATGGGGTTTCTTTGTCGGATCAATCACCAGTGGCTTGGCCACCGGCTCCAGGATTTTGGCAACTTCGTCGGCGATGAATTGCTGAATCTCCGCAGAATCAACTTCTTTGTCGAACCGGGTTTTGGCCAGTTCCGCGCTCAGCTTGGCAGCGGTTGTAACCCCAAGGTCCGATGTAATCAGAAGATCTTCAAATTCTTCAAGCGCATCATCATCAAGACGGCGCTTGGTGAAGATGTCGGCAATCCCGGTGGTCAGCTTTGAGGAGGAGCGTTTCAGCCCATTTTTTAACCGGGCAAACCAGCTCGTTTTCCCCTCTTCACTCATCCCGTAAGCTCCGCTATCAATTTTCCATCTTCAAGGCCGGTGACTTTGGCCTTGGCTATTGTGCCCGCTTCTATCACGCGATCAAGCATAACGGGAGCAAAATGCTCCGTATGGCCGGTATTTTCCTTTTCAACCAAGACATTCTCGATCATGCCGATGCGGGATTTCAAAAATGTGTTGAGTTGTATGTCCCCTGCGGCACGCAAAGCGGCCGCACGGTCCTTGCGAATATCTTTTCGCACCTGGGGCATTTTTGCCGCCGGTGTACCGGGCCGCGATGAATACGGGAAGACATGCAGGTAAATCAGGCCGCATTCATCAACAAGACGCAGCGTATTTTCGGCCATCTCATCTGTTTCGGTAGGGAACCCGGCAATAATATCTGCACCAAACGTCACATCGGATCGCAGCGCGCGGACTTTTTCGCAAAAATCCACTACGTCCTGACGCAAATGACGACGTTTCATGCGTTTGAGAACCATGTCATCACCCGCCTGCAAACTGATATGCATATGAGGCATCAGACGCGGTTCGGTTTCGATCAAACGGAATAAATCCTCGTCAACCTCAACCGGATCAATCGATGAAATGCGCAAACGCGGCAATTCGGGCACCTGTGCCAGCAACCGACGCGACATCTGACCCAAGGTCGGCTTTCCGGGTAAATCATGACCATAGGACGTGATATCGACACCGGTCAGAACGACTTCGCCATATCCATTGGCGACAAGTTCACGCACCTGACTAACAATCTCGCCCATCGGCACACTGCGTGAATTGCCCCGGCCAAATGGGATGATGCAAAACGTACAACGGTGGTCGCAACCGTTTTGAACCTGCACAAAGGCGCGTGCACGGCCTTCAAACCCGGAAACAAGGTGACTTGCGGTCTCCTCGACCGACATGATGTCGTTAACGACAACACGTTCATGGTCAGGCATCAGGAATGTTTCGGCCTTCATCTTGGCATCATTGCCAAAGATGCGGTCAATCTCGTCCATCTTGGCGAATTTGTCCGGGTTGACCTGAACCGCACAGCCGGTCACGAAAATCTTGGAGTCCGGGTTTTCACGACGCAGGCGGCGAATGCTTTGTCGCGCCTGACGTTCGGCCTCGGTCGTGACCGCACAGGTATTGATAATGATCGCATCATCAAGGCCCGCGTTTCTGGCATGGTCGCGCATCACCTCGGATTCATAGGTGTTCAAACGACATCCAAATGTAACGACGCGTGGCTCTTTGATGCTCGACATTCTGCGATCAATCTCAGGTTCGGGAAATATTCCGCAATGCTCCTCAATGAAGGGCACGTGCGGAGCGCCCGGCAAGGTCAATCACCTTGCCGGGCGCTGGTTACATACGCTTTTGCACCGTTTAATGCAAGCCTGCGCCGTTCATGGCACACATGCACAAGACGCGCAAAACAACGCCCTTTGGGCACATTTACAGTAGAATGACGTCTTACTCGGCAGCAAAGTGACGGTTGCGACCATCCTTTTTTGCGCGGTACAGCGCACTGTCTGCACGATCAATCAGTTTTGCCCCGCCTTCATGGGCAACATATTCCGCCGCCCCGACCGATACCGTCATGTGGCCATATGAGGTTCCGGAATTCTTTGCCTTGATCTCACGTGCGGCGATGCGTTTACTCATATCGGCGGCAACTTCCATCGCATCATCAAGCGAGGTTTGCGGAAGCAAAATCGCGAATTCATCCCCACCATAACGCGCAACGATATCCCGACCCTTGATGTTGGCCTTAAGCATCGATGCGATCAAAACCAGAATTTCGTCGCCGATCCGATGACCAAACCGGTCATTGATGGACTTGAACTGATCAAGATCGACCATCATGACACAAAACGGCTCGGCGTCTTCGCTGCTGTCATATTCCTTGGCAAGCTGGGACAACTGTTCTTCGAAATGCATGCGATTTGAAACGCGGGTCAGGCCATCTGTGTAAGACCGTTCGCGGGTTTGCTCAAGTTCGCGCTGCAGCAAAACAACGCGGTTAAGATATCCGTCCAACCGCACATGAAGGTTGTCGATGGTGGATTTCATTTCTTCGGTCTGGTCAACAATCTCGCCCACAACCGGCCCGACGTCCTTGTGTGCGCGAAGGGTCCCCAACGAACTTTTCAGCAGTTCACCATAACTGCGGATATTGTTTCGCGCCGACGTCAGGCATTCGTCACTGTTTTCGACAACCTGCGAAAAATCTTCCATTCCGCGCTGAAGGAAATCGGCGGCCTGACGGTCAAAGATATACCGATAGTATAGCTGCAGAAGGGTATCCTCGGCGAGATCATCGCCGCTGGCATTTACCGCATCAATGACCCGCAATATTTCCGGGTTTTCCGCAGCAAAATAAATGAACCACACATGATAAAGTTCGGGTGTTGGACGCAGACCGCGATCACGCAGGGCTTTCAGGGTTGCGTCGGCATACCCCCAATGACGAGATATCTGTTCTTCCGTCGTCGGCACAACGGTTGCTCCGGGTAAGTTTATAAAAAAATCTCAATGGGTTATGATGATTTCGCATCAAATTCCGCACCAAGTTATCTTAATTCATCCCGCAGAGCCAGATTTACGCAGCAAAAACTATACAAAAGTGGTGGAAGCCTTTCGGGCTACTCACTCGCCCGGATCATCGTGCCTGCACCACGTTCGGTAAACAGCTCCAGCAAGACCGCATGCGGCGCACGACCATCAACAATTACAGATGCTTCAACCCCGTTCTGTACTGCATCCATGCAGGTTTCAGTTTTGGGTATCATGCCGCCTTGAATGGTCCCGTCCGCGATCATCTCATTGATATGGTCAATGGTGGCATCTCGAACAAGGTTCTTGTTCGCATCAAGTATACCTTTTACATCCGTCAGCATATACAAACGGCTTGCTCCGACCGCCTTGGCGATCGCGCCAGCAGCGGTATCAGCATTAATATTGTATGTCTGACCGTCTTCGCCAACACCAATGGGCGAAATAACCGGAATAATGTCGGTATTGATAAAGCAATCAAGCACATGCGGGTCCACTTTGACCGGCTCGCCGACAAAGCCAAGATCGAGCACTTTTTCGATATTGCTTTCAGGATCACGTTTGGTTCGCGTCAGTTTACGCGCGGTGATAAGATTGGCATCCTTACCGCACAGACCAACAGCAACGCCGCCAGCGGCATTGATGTTTGAAACGATTTCCTTGTTGATTTTCCCGGCCAGAACCATTTCGACAACGTCGATGGTCTGTTGATCGGTTACCCGAAGGCCGTCCACGAATTCCGACTGGATATTGAGCTGCTTAAGCATCTGGCCAATCTGCGGTCCCCCGCCATGCACCACAATCGGGTTCATGCCGACCTGCTTTAAAAGCACCACATCCTGTGCAAACAAACGCGCCAGTTCGGGATCACCCATCGCGTGACCGCCGTATTTAATCACAATCGTCTGACCGTTAAAGCGACGCATATAGGGAAGAGCTTCGGATAGGACCTTCGCACGGGCCAACGTCCGGTATGCGCTGGATTCCGATTGATCTTCTTCAGAACGGATTTCTTCGTTCATCCTACTCTTCCCCATATTAACGCATCAGGATATTAACGCATCAGACCGGCAATTTTACAGCAGCGACGCGATTTCAGCGCGCAATTCTGCCAGTCCGGTATTCTTTTCACTCGACGTCGCAAAGATTTTGGGCAAGGCCGCTGGATGCTTAACCAGTGCATTGACCACTTCCTTGATACGTTTTTCGAGCTGTCCCTTTTTTAGCTTATCAGCCTTGGTCAGCACAACCTGATAGGTCACGGCACTTTCATCAAGCACCTTCATCATGTCGAGGTCGGCTTTCATAAAGCCATGCCGTGAATCGATCAACACGAAGACACGCCGCAGGGTTACCCGACCACGCAGATACTGCTTGATCAGGTTTTGCCACGTATCAACGATGTCTTTTGGGGCTTGTGCAAAACCATAGCCCGGCAAATCGACAACATGGCAGGCGCCATCAAGATCAAAATAGTTAAGCTGCTGCGTCCGGCCGGGTGTGTTGGACGTACGCGCAATGTCCTTACGGCCGGTGATCGCGTTGATCAGGCTCGATTTACCAACATTGGACCTTCCGGCAAAACAGATTTCCGTTTTGTCTTCAGGCGGCAATTGCTCAAGCTGGGCGACACCCAAAAGAAAGGTAACCGGGCGGGAAAAAAGTTTCCGCCCGGCTTCAATTTGCGGTGCTTTGTATGTCGGTATTGACGTTACCGACGGCAGGTTTTCGTCTGTCATCGTTCTTCCTTCCCCATGTTCCGGGGATCTTCCCCGAAGGGAAGATCAACCCAGAAAGGGTAGATGGGGATTAAATCCCCATCTTATACATGATGTAGCGCTGCTGAATGATCGACAGCGTGTTGTTCCAGGCCCAATAGATCACAAGACCAGCCGGGAAGCTTGCCAGCATGAAGGTAAAGATTAGCGGCAAGAACATCATGATCTTGGCTTGTGTCGGATCGGCAGGCGCCGGGTTGAGTTTCTGCTGCAGGAACATGGTAAGCCCCATGATCAGCGGCCAGACACCAATCATCAACATCTGCGGCGGATCAAACGGGATCAGACCAAACAGGTTGAACAAAGACGTCGGATCCGGAGCAGACAAATCCTGAATCCAGCCAAAGAACGGCGCGTGACGCATCTCAATGCTCACAAACAGAACCTTGTACAGTGCAAAGAACACCGGGATCTGTACAATGATTGGCAAGCAACCCGAGGCCGGATTGATTTTCTCACGCTTGTACAGCGCCATCATTTCCTGCTGCTGACGTTGGCGGTCATCCTTGAACTGCTCGCGCATTTCAGTGATCTGCGGCTGCAGCTTTTTCATCGCACTCATGGATTTGTACGATTTATTCGCCAACGGGAACATGACTGCCTTAACGGCGACCGTGATCAGCAAAATGGCAACACCGAAGTTACCAACAAGATGATACATCCACTGTAGAACAAGGAAGAACGGCTTGGTCAGGAAGTAGAACCAGCCAAAATCAATCGCGAGATCGAAATTGGTGATGCCGTAGTCCTCGGCATAAGTATCAAGCAGGGTCACTTCCTTGGCACCCGCAAACAGACGGGTTTCCGCCTTTGCTTCGCTGCCATTGGCAACCGTGCGAGCTGCACCAAGATAATCGGTCTGATACTTGTCCGTATTTTCAGCAAAATGGTGGCTGAAACGCGTGGTCATTTCCTCGTCCGAGGAAGGTGCCAGCGCAACCAGCCAATATTTATCGGTGATGCCAAGCCAGCCGCCGGTGGTTTTCTTTTCAACGGCTCCATCATCGGCAAGATCATCATAATCGATCTCGGTCAAAGTACCGTCGATCACGCCAAGCGGACCTTCATGCAGGATATAGAACCCTGCGGTCTGCGGCTTGTTTTTCCGTGAAATCAGGCCGTAAGGATGCAGGGTAACTTCGCTACCGCTGTTATTGACCACTGACTGATTAACGGTGAACAGATAATTCTGATCGATGGAAATTTCGCGTTTGAAGGTCAGGCCAGCACCGTTATCCCAACTTAGCGTAATCGGGTTATCGACCGTCAGGGTGTCGCCACTTGCGCTCCAGCGGGTTTCGCTGCTGGGCAGAACAACATCCTTGCCCGTACCGACCCAGCCGAACTCCGCGAAATAGGCATCGTTGCTGCCGGTCGGGTTCAAAACATGGATCAGCGGGCTGTCGGGTTCTTCGGTTTCGTGATAATCCTGAAGCTGGATATCATCAATCACACCACCGATAAGACGTATCGAGCCTTCGACGCGCGGCGTATCAATTGCGATACGTGGTGATTTCGCCAACGCATCATCCCGATTAACGGTCGGGACAGCAGGCTGCCCCCCCGGGACACTTGGCCCACCGGTGGATGCCTGCGGCGGATTACTACCACTTGCATCAAGCTGTTCGCGAACTTGCGCTTCACGAACCTGAGTATCAGGCTCGGGCGCGAAGAAGAATTGCCAACCGATGAGAATCACAACTGCCGATGCAATTGCGACCCATAGGTTACGTTGTTCGTTCATCGCTTCTTTCCGCTTTTCTCAGCCAGCATCAACCGACCGATTATTCTATTTACATGACGAAAGCGCCGGGGATCGGTTTTCACCATCCGACGACGCTTTGTTTTGTTCGCAGCCACATCCGGGCACCGGATCATAACCATGACCACCCCATGGATGGCAACGCATTATCCGTTTAAATCCCATCCAGCCGCCTTTTATTGCCCCATGACGGGCCAATGCTTCCATCATGAAAGCCGAACAGGTCGGCTGATAACGGCAAGACCACCCGATATAAGGCGATAAAAAGAGCTGGTAACCGCGAACTGCGATTTGAAGAAGACGTGCAAGGGGACCGGGGGATGGACTCGAAGAGTTCATGTCGCAGGACCTCCTGCCTTTGTCGAACCGCCGGGCTTCTTTGCGCCGCCCCCCTTACGGGGACGACGAGAATCGGCCGGAGACGGCTTTGCATCAGGGACTCGGCGCAGGGCAAACCGCATATCATCAACCAGCTTTTCAAAAGGCCGATCGATGGTTTGGTTACGACCGATCACAACGTAATCCCAACCGGGCAATGCGAGTTCAGTCATCAATTGCTCTGCCACAGCACGCAAACGCCGCCGAACGCGATTGCGGACGACGGCCTTTCCCACCTTTTTGGTGACAGTAAAGCCTACTCGTACGAGCAGATCTTCACCGGCGTATTCTGTATCCGGTTTGATCCCCGGGCGTGGTGCGCCCTGCAGGATCAATCCCTGTGTAACCCATTTTCGGCGGGTGCCCGCAACACGGAGGAATTCCGTACGCTTTTTAAGGCGTTCCACCGAAATGGTCACAACATTAGGCCGACAGACGCTTGCGGCCCTTGGCGCGGCGTGCGGTAAGCACACGGCGGCCACCGACGGTCGCGCTGCGGGAACGGAAGCCGTGGCGGCGTTTCCGTACGAGATTGCTAGGCTGGTAGGTGCGCTTCACTGCACTTACTCCGTTCTAAATAAGGTAATCCGATAAAATTCGAGGTCCGCTGTATAGGACTTCACACCCATGCTGTCAACTCGTGACAAGGTGTTGGTCCCCAGAAAACCGGCAATGCCGTCGGGATTTTGTCCCGACGGCACCCGAAATGCGAATTCGTCACCATTCGATACGTTCGACGTTGGAGAATGTCAACTCAGAACCGTCCGAAAAGACGATAGTTCCCGACGAATCGGTCGAAAGTTCCAGATGGTGCTTTTTCGAATCGGTGATTTCGCCTTCATCAAGGATCAGGGTCCAGTCACTCGAGTCGATTTTGCCGCCACCTATGCCGTTCAATTCGATGGTGTCCGTGGTCCATCCATTGGCCCCACCATCAACATAGTCATTGCCTTCGCCCATGTTAAAGATGAACAGATCCGACCCACCGTCGCCATAAAGCGTATCGTCGCCTATGCCGCCAATCAGGGTGTCATCGTCATCCCCGCCAAACAGCGTGTCATTACCATCGCCACCATCAAGGGTATCCCTGCCTGCACCGCCCAGAAGAGTGTCGTCACCTTCATCGCCATACAGCTTGTCATCACCCCCGCCACTGCTCAGCGTATCGTCGCCTGAGCCGCCATAGAAGGTGTCCTTGCCCCATCCGCCGGTCAGGGTGTCGTTGTCCGCCCCGCCGTCGAAATAGTTATCGCCACCGTCGGCAACGAGAATGTCGTTCCCATCGCCGCCAAAGAAGCTGTCATTGCCCCAAGTGCCGTGGATGGAGTCGTCACCGCCCTCACCCCAGACTTTGTTTCTACCGTCGCCAACATCGATATTGTCATTCCCATCGCCAGCATTGACCGTATCATTGCCGCCGCTTGCGATGATGCTGTCGTTACCGCTGCCTGTTTCGATGATGTTATTCCCACCACCCGCGGAAATCGTGTTGTTGCCATCTCCGGCATAAATTTTGTCATTTTCCGAACCGGTGCTGATGGTATCGTTACCAGACCCCGCCCAGATGGTGTTTTTGCCTTCGCCAGCGGTTATTTCGTTGTTGCCGTCCCCACCAATGATCGTGTCGTCGTCACTTCCTGACGTAATGCGATCATTGCCAGACCCGGTTGCAATGTAATTTTCACCCTCGCCTGCGCTGACGTAGTTGTCGCCATCGCCTCCAAGGATTGTGTCGTCACCACTCCCGGCATACAGACTGTCATTGCCTGCACCGGTTTCAATATGGTTATTACCCTCGTTGGCATAGATGATGTTGTCACCGTCGCTGGCATAGATACTGTCGTCATCGCTGCCGCCAGTGATGTAGTTATTCCCCGATCCGCCATAGATCGTATTTTCGCCTTCACCACCGTGAACGGTATCATTGCCAGCACCGGCATCAATGTAATCATCACCACCGTCGCCGGTGACACTGTCGTCACCGTCACCAGCATAGATTACATCATTGCCATTCCCGGCCCAGATCGTGTCATTGCCGGCATTGGTTGAAATCGTGTCATGACCGCCACCAGAACCGATGGTGTCATTGCCCGATCCGGTTTCGATGTTATCATTCGAACCAGATCCCCAGACAACTTCATCCGCAGCAACCATTTCTTCAATCGTGACGTCAAGAATGGCGGTCGTCGTTGCGGTGTCATCGCCATCGCGCGACTGCACAGAAACATTGAGCTCAAACGTGCCGGAATAGTCACTGGCCGCCGCAATCGTCAGTCCAACCAATTGCGCGGACGTCAGGGTCCATGTGCCATCACCGTTGTTGGTCCCGGCAGACAACGTTGCCCCCGACGGCACGCCACTGATGGTAATGCTGAGCGTTTCGCTGCTGTCGGTCACGGCGGCATCTATATCCAGTGCAACGCTGTTACCTTCGTCACCGCTGGCATCCGACACCTCAAGGGTTGGCGTGTCGGCAACACCCTCAACATCCACTGTGATCGTATCAGAAACGCTTGCGGTATCATCGCCATCGGTCGAGGTCACCGTGACACTCAGATCAAACGAGCCGCTATAATCGTCCGCAGGTTTGATTGTCAGTCCGTCCAGATCACCCGCCGACAGCGTCCAGGTCCCATCACCATTATTGCTACCAGCCGACAGAGTTGCCCCATCCGGAACGCCAGAAATCGTAACGGACAGAACTTCGGACGCGTCACTTAGCCCTGCGTCGATATCAAGTGCAATGTTGGTGTCTTCATCACCCGACGCGTCACTTGCATCAAGCGTCGGCGCATCGGCAATGCCGGCAACATCCACCGTGATGGTGTCCGAGACACTCGCGGTATCGTCGCCATCGGTCGAGGTCACCGTGACACTCAGATCAAACGATCCGCTATAATCGTCCGCCGGCTTGATCGTCAGTCCGTCTAGGTCTCCCGCCGACAGAGTCCAGGTGCCATCACCATTATCGACACCAGCCGACAGGGTCGCACCATCTGGAACACCAGAAATCGTGACGGAAAGAACTTCGGACGCATCACTTAACCCTGCGTCGATATCAAGCGCTATGTTGGTATCTTCATCACCCGACGCGTCAATCACATCAAGCGTCGGCGTATCGGCAACACCGGCAATATCAACTGTGATGACATCGGTGACACTCGCAGTATCTTCGCTGTCGGCCGAGGTCACCGTGATACTCAGATCAAACGATCCCGAATAATCATCCGCAGGCGTAATCGTCAGACCTTCAAGATCGCCTGACGACAACGTCCAGGTGCCGTCACCGTTATCCGTACCAGCCGACAGGGTCGCACCATCCG
>NZ_CCDX020000020.1:0-102825 GCF_000751115.1 Thalassospira sp. GB04J01
TCAAATCCTACCCCCGCAACCAGTTTTCTCTTCCTTGGCAAGTCTTAGATATAGACTCCAAGGATTCTACCGACAAGAGAAAAATGTTCGCAGGTGTCGCCCTCTAATTGGAGGCGGCACTTACGAGGTAAATTTCCCCAAAGATTTCAATAGCTTATAAAAGCAAAAAACCCGTCGGCTGCAACCAACGGGTATTTGAAAGGCTTAAACTGCCCACGTGAAATATGGGTTTCAGTTTAGGCAACGGGACCGCTATGTCAAGCGCAAAAGCGCCAAAACATTGCGATTTTATGCCTTTGCCGATAAAAAATGACGACGAACGAATCCATAACTGACAATGACGCCAGAATGGACGAGATCCAGTTTACGGGTATCGCCGCAAGGACAGATACTTATGAAGACCTTTTGCGGCTCGCAGATAGCTTTGGTGGTGCCCGTGAAGTAACAACGGCCTCCGTTGTCGGGCTTGTTTCCCGCGCAATTGCACAACGATCACCCTGCCTCACAGATCTTTCCGTCAGATTGCTGGTTGTCCTGATTGAACACGTCTATGATGAAAAGGCGTGGCGATCTGGTCGGCTCACAGTGTTCCCCGGTAACAGACGGCTGGCTGAAATTACCGGCAAGAATGAACGCTCAATCCGCCGAGCCCTTTCTCTTCTTGAGGCCAACCACTGGATAATACGACGTTACACCGAAACAAACACAAGAGCGTCTGGTAATGCGGGCATCGATCTAAGACCAGTGGCGGCACGCCTATACGAACTTCGCCAGGCGGAAAATTTCCTTGATGAGAAGATTGAAGCTGCACGGGAATACAAACGTCAGGAACGAGATGATTTGGCGCGAATGGAAGCGCAGCAGAAACCCGTTTCAGAGACACAGAAAGAGCATAAAGAGCATAAAGAGTCCGGGGGGGCGGACACATCTGTCCACCATAAATCCTACAAGCTAAATCCCGGTTCTACGAACCTTGTACAAAGCGGGGCTTCGCAAGCGACGCTTGGGCATGGATCGAACAGTTCGTTTAATGACATCGATGTGGATACTGAGATCCTGTTCTTGATGGTTCAGTCATCCCCTACTCTTCAAAAACAGCTCACAGCAGCAGAACTTTGCGAATTGGTCGGGCCGGAGCCGTCTGGAGCCGCAATCCAGTCTGTGGTTTCCGCCGTTCGGTGGATATTGACCAATCAGGTCAAGCTCAGGCCGGCTGTCTGGCGCGTGGCGCTTGACAAGCATGGATGGGCAGCGCTCGCGGCCGTTGTCGTTGCTGTTGACCGGCAGGGTGTTCGAGATCCGGCCAGCTATCTGTATTCCATGCTCAAAGCAGCTCGCTTGCGTGACACGGTTCGCCATAGCCTTCGTGCCCTGGAACGTCAGGAGGGCGGTTATGCTTGAGTTGGCTTCAAACTCTCAACGACAGGCTGAAACACTTGCTGATCGCACTGCCATGTTCCGGGCCAAAGCTCGCGCTCTTTCCCGGTTGCGGCGCTGGAATGGTGCGAGTGACATTACCGTTGCACAGCATTTGGTCGATGCCTGCGACCGCGCCCCCTTGGAAGTCAAAAGTTACATCCTTTTGCATGACATTGAGGAAGACGAAACCGGGGATCTGATCACGCCGATCAAGAACCGGATGCGTGAGCTTGGTATTTGGGTCGAGTTTGAAACCCATGTCGTCATGCCCATCCGTCGCAAGTTCACGTTGGCGGCCGGACTTGAATGGCCATGCCCGCATGCGATCCTCGAACAGATTGAAGATATCGATCAGCGTTTGAAGGCAACCGAATACCGGGATGCCGTGGACCATTTGGTTGTCGAGGATTTCTGCCCGGGCGATGTGCTGCCATATCCAGAATTCATGTTGCCCTGGAGCCCGCAGAAGGCCGAAGCGCAATTCATGGACCGGGCAATTCGCTATCTCCCTGCGTTGGGAGGTGGCAATGGGTAACATTCATCCCATCAGTGTCCCGACGCCAACAGTCGAAACCTACGGCGAGCTTCAGACCGCTTTCGATCACTTCAACCGGACGATATTCGGCGGGAAGCTGCCCGCTTGCCTCATCACGCTTCAGAGAAACAAGCGAACCTTTGGCTATTACTCCTATGAACGGTTCGTTTGCGGCAGCACAGGTGAGCTTACTGATGAAATTGCCATGAATCCGAGCTATTTCGTCGCCCGGCCTATTCGTGTGACCCTATCCACCCTTGTTCATGAAATGGCGCACCAATGGCAATTCCATTTCGGCAAGCCCGGGCGGCGTGGTTATCATAACCATGAATGGGCTGATTTCATGGAGCAGATTGGCTTGATGCCGAGCAATACAGGTGAACCGGGCGGGCGTCGTGTCGGTGAACAGATGACCCATTACATCATAGATGATGGGCCATTTGACCGTGCGTGCGCGGATCTGTTGACGACTGAATATACCTTGTCCTGGTTCGACCGCTTCCCGCCAGTAGAACCCGAAGACGTTGACCTTGGCGAGCTATCCCGCAAATCCGCTGTGGCTGCCATTCATCAGGTCACCACTGAAAACAAATCAAATCGCGCCAAGTATCGTTGCCCGTCATGCTCTGCCCAGGTCTGGGGCAAACCCGGTCTCAAAGTGCATTGCGGTGAAGAGACATGTAATGGCGTGGCATATCAGCCCGTTGGTACAGTGGGGACAGTATGAGTGATGCACTGATAACAGCCATCAAAACCGGCAACATTTTGCCGGTGGCATTCCGATTTTCTTTCACTTCGAAGTCTGTCATCCAGAAGCATTGGCCCCGGATGTTAATATTGGACTGGTTTGCGATAAGGACTACAACAATACTAAAAAAGTACCGATACAATATTGGTTCGATATTTATCTCATTCTCCATCCATCCCGTCTTTGAGGCGAGCGCTATTGAGTGTTTTCAATGGCCCTTGCGTGAAAGTCGGGGTGCCTACGCCTATGATGGCGATACGATCTACATCCGAATGCCCGGTCTACCTTCTGTGATTGCCGACATGTCAGTTCGGGTAGGTGGCGTTGATACACCGGAGATCCGTGGGCAATGTGAAGCAGAGAAAGGGCAGGCCATACAAGCGCGAGAACGTGTGCGCAGCCTTCTTGATCATGCAATTCAATCCAACATTTCGGTTCAGTTCTGTGATCCCAAGTGGGGGCGTTATGGCGGACGCGTTGTCGCATGGGTCGCAATCGGGGATGCCTGGCTACATGACATCTTGATCAATGAGGGACTTGCGCTTCCCTACGATGGCGGCATGCGCGAAGGCTGGTGCAATGCCTCATAACCGCGGACTAAAAAATACTTTTTCAGTATCAAATTAATGCTTGTCTCAAGCGACAATATTAGATATAAATAAATACTGTTTAAGTTTTTTATTAGTATAATTTTAGTATTAAATAAATATTTAGTTAGTATCGTTTGAGTTAAGTTTTTAGATAACAGGAGCGGAGGAGAAGGTGAACGACAAAAGGAAGTTTGGCGGCAATCTCTGGTCAGCAGAGCGCAAGATCCTGGCGCGGGCCTTTGAATTGAAGGCCGCACAGGAACTGCAATCTCTCCTGATCGAGAAGATCGCGATCTTGCCTGAAACATCGTCCGATCAAATCAAGCCTTTCCAGATCGGTGCCCACGACCTTTTTCGTGCCATGGCAAGTTCGGAAACCTCGCTTGCTGATTTGAAGGTCGCATTGAGGCGCTATACCGGTGCAACCGGATACCAGATGGCCATAGGCCTTGATGAAAGTGTTCGCTACCGTTTGGACGGTTCAGTTGATGCCCCTGTGTCAGATGACAATCGCGAACATGCGCGTACCATCGTTAAACGGCGATTTGCAAAGATGCGTCAAAGCCATGTTGGGGCGAAAGATACTCAGGTACGAGAACGCGCCAACTCAGGTACATGAAAAATATTTTACCGATACTGATTATGTATTGATTTAATTCAGGAGCAATGCTGTGATTGTCTTGTTTGGAAGCCGCAAGGGTGGTTGTGGAAAATCGACGACGGCGGTTAATGTTTGTGCCGCTCTCGCACACCGTGGGAATGATGTCGTGCTGGTGGATGCCGACCCTCTAAGCACTGCTGCAAAATGGGTTCTGGATCGGGATGAAAACCCCGACCTTCCCAAAGTCCACTGCGTTCAGAAATATGACAATATCCGGGACACTCTGGTCGATATGAACAATCGATACGAGTATGTGATTGTTGATGCACCGGGGAAAGACAGTCGGGAGCTTCGCACAGGAATGACAGCGGCTCATAAGCTGATCGTACCTTTCAAGCCCTCGAATGCGGACCTGGATACTTTGGGCGAACTGCAAAAAATCATTGTTGAAGCACGGGATTTCAATCCTGGGCTTGAAGTCCATGGTCTTATGGCGATGGTTCCCACCAATCCAGTCATTCGTGAACGTGAAGAGGCTCGTGAATATCTGGCAGACTTTCCCGAAATCGAGTTGCTTGCCGAGGTCATCTGTGAGCGCAAGGTTTATCGGGATGCCCTTCCGGAGGGTCGTAGTGTCGTCGAGATGGACAACCCCAAGGCAGCTTCCGAGATCAATGCTCTGATACAAAGGATATTTTGATGGTCAAGCGACGTGAGCAGAAAAACTCGGAGATACCTAACGTTGATCCCAAGCGGGTTGAAGAATTTGCAAGCCGGGTGGATGAAGGTGCCAAGCCCGGCCGGATGGGGCGGCCGCCAAAAGCCCCAGGCATGAAACGTGATTACAAGGCGATCAGCTTACCATTCAACCAAGCGGAGTGGGAGCTTCTGGAGGAAGCAGCCGAGAAGTCTGGGCGTTCCAAGAACAACTTCATTCGCTGGGCTATAGCCAAGGCGGCGGACGATTTATTCGGGGAATAATCGAATTTTGTTCAGGTGCAACCAAGAGGAGTAATTTTAATGCACGCCCTTAAAAAGTCCCTAATCGTTTTGGCTTTCGTGACCAGTTCCGCTTATGCAAATGAGCTTCCGGAGAAGACGTTTCCTATCACAGATACTTACGCCGTAAAACCTGCCGGGGACGGTTGGGCACATGATACCTGCAACATCCACAAAGGGGACTCTGTTGTTCTCCTGGGGCATGCGGAAGAATTCGGTTACCTGATGACTTATGAAAGCGAGATGGTCCTACCAGAAGAGCTCAACAACGGATGCCAGCACGGTCAGGATGTATGGCTAACACCTGATCAGTACAAAACTGTCCAGCAGGCTCGTGAGGATGCTGGACGTGCAGCCCGCCAACAGGCTGAATATGATCGAATTCGACAGAAGAATAGCAACGCTTCATCAGGAGCATGTCTTCTTGACAATTCATGTGACTAACCAGCCATATTCATAATTGGAGTTGAGCTCGAATATGCTTGTAGCAATCTCCGTAAAGTGATCTATCCATTACAATGTTATACGTCTCTCCAGTCTTGCTTCGGAACCGTCAACAGTTGCAGGTTCGGTCTGCTCTAGGCCAATGAAAAAAGCGTCAGTTCACGCACGGATCTACCGAGTGGATTGATGTTCTGGTGCTTGGTGCCCTAGTAGATCCGGATCCCGTCGCTTCACCCTCCCCCTGTCTCGTACATGTTTATTTGATTGCTCCACATGATTCTATGTGTGAATGTACATAAAATTATGTGTTCAGGGCTTTGATGCAATGGTTTATGAAAAGTTTCTCCACGATCTCGCGCGAGCAGGCCTAAGCGTCAGGGCGTTTGCCGAATTAATTGGAATGAACCCTAATTCTGTTTCAAATTACGCCCGTTCAGGTGTGGTTCCTGACCATTTGGCGATCATTGCAGCACTCGTGGCTGAGATGGGCGTTAATGGGCTCGATTTCCAAGGGCTGTTGGCGAAGGTGGAACTAACCGCTAAAAAGCCTCGCGGCCGAGCAAAGTCCGGCCAGTTCGGGGGCGACCGGCAGGTGCCACTGGATCTTGACGAATGATAACGTTCTATTCTCTCTTGCAATATCGAGCTAACCATTTGGGTTGGCTACTCTGGTTCGAGGCAGAACTATGATCGGTATGATCAATATCCTTGATGATCTGGGCGCTGATCGCGACGGCATTCGTCTATTCCACAATCCGGCGCCAGAGTTGCTTGCCTATTCGACAATTCTCATGGCTCGCGAGAGTGACGACGATTTACGCCTGGTTGAAGGTGTTTATGAGTGGCAAGGGTGCCCGTTAGTATTCCTTGTAGATGGCGACCGGCTAAACGGAGACCTTGAGCAGCTTAAGCGAATTCGACGGATTCTCGCCATGCGAGGTGATGCGCCATACCTCGGAGTGGTTTTCCCAGGAAGGTTGGATGTATATCGGATCGCACTAGATCGCCATGCTCTTTCTAAGGTGCGCGTTGATGCCGGCGTCTCCGATGATGAAACTTGGCTTACCTTGCCGCGCTTGGCGAACCTGCGCCCGGCTGCTGAAGTCAATGATAGGACGTGGATCACCGGCGTCATTCTGAAATTACTTGATCAAGCTATATCGTCTCTCAAAGCCGATGCCGACCTTTCGGGTGAGGACGCGATATCATTGGTCGGACGGGCGCTCTTCATGCGTTTTCTTGCTGATCGCGGTTTACTGCCTTCAGCTAAGGATATTACGGGGAGGTATACGTCGGTCAACGAAGCTAGCCCTGAAGAACATGAGCTGTTCGACCAACCAGATTTAGTGCGCCTCTCTTGTTTGTGGCTAGATAAGACCTTCAACGGTGAGCTGCTCCCGTTGTCAAATGCAGTGTTTCCGAAACTTACCTTGGAAGCATGTCATGTGCTTGGTAATATTCTGCGGCGCGCTGAGGGTGGCCAACTGTCACTGGGATGGAGAGAACAGTGGGATAATCTGGATTTCTCACACATTCCGGTCGGTGTGCTTAGCCAAGCTTATGAGTATTATCTGCGAAAGCATGCCCCAAAGAAGCAACAGCAGGAGGGAGGCTTTTATACTCCTCATCCGATTGCCAATTTGATGGTTTCGGCGGCGTTTCGTGGATTGGATAGTCAGGGCATTTCTGCCGCCGCGCGGATATTGGACCCCGCAGCCGGCGCAGGCGTTTTTCTGCTTGCGGCGTTTCGTGAGTTAGTTGCTGCGCGTTGGAGATCCGACGGTCAAAGACCTGGCACGACGGCGCTCCGCGAAATCCTTTATGGTCAAGTCCGAGGGTTTGACATCAACGAAGAAGCGTTGCGTTTTTGCGCTCTTGGTCTCTACTTGCTTTCAATTGAACTCGACCCCAATCCTCGACCGGTGGACAAGCTACACTTCGACGATTTGCGCGGGGTCGTTTTGCATCGTCCAATCGACACCACTGATATTGATCGCCCCGAAGCAAAGCAACTGGGTAGCCTCGGCCCACTAATTAGTAAGGAGCATGATGGTCAGTACGACCTAGTGATTGGGAACCCACCGTGGGCCAGTGCGACCGGACTGGAAGACTGGAGGCTCCTGCTTGCGGAAGTTCACGATATCGCTCGAAGCAGAGGCCTAGCCGATATCGCTCCTCCTTCTTTGCCCAACGCAGTTCTTGATTTACCGTTTGTCTGGCGAGCAATGCGTTGGGCAAAGCCTGATGCTCAAATCATATTTGCACTACATGCGCGCTTCCTCTTCCAGCAAGGGGATGGTATGCCGCTTGCCAGACAGAGCCTCTTGGAAGCGATTGATGTGACATCGATCATCAACGGCTCTGAGCTACGCCGGACAAAGGTCTGGCCGAGCATTTCGGCTCCGTTTTGCCTCCTCTTTGCCGTTAACCGACCTTCGCATACAGCGTCCGGATTTCGGATGCTTACCCCTCGCTATGAAAAGAGCTTCAATAACGCCGGAGTAATGCGGATCGACGCGGCTAACGCATACGTTGTGCGTCCACAAGACCTGCGGGAGCGTCCGGAAACACTGAAGATCCTATTTCGCGGTAGTGAGGCTGATCTTTCGCTAATTGATAGGGTGAGGCGAGGCAGTTTCACGAAGCTAAGCCGCTATTGGCAGGAGTTATGTGACGGGGAGCTTGCCAGTGGAAACGGCTACCAAAAAATTCGAGATAGTAGCAAGAGGCAGGATGATGGAAATATCGGTGAGGACGCTACTCCAATGCATGGGCTTCCTCATCTTGATGACGTGTCGTCAGCGACCTTAGTCATTGACCCCTCACGGCTTCCGGCTTTTGGTGCGAAGCGCCTTCATCGTGCGCGAGATAGAGCGATCTATAACGGACCGATCTTGCTCGTTCGCAAATCTCCGCCAGCCAAGCTACAGAGGATACAGGTGTCAGTCTGCGATCAAGACATTGTATTCAATGAGAGCTGGTATGGGTTTAGTGCCAAGGGAGCTGATAAAGCTTCTTTGTTGACTCGCTATCTTGCACTTGTACTTGGTAGTCGCGTCGCGCTTTGGATATCTCTGATTACCAGTGGCGAATTCGGCTTTGAACGTGAGGTTGTTGAGAAATCCATCCTTGAGGAGGTCATGATTCCTCCGTTTGAAACACTTTCGCAGGATAAGGTGCGGGAGGTGCGCGACCTTTTTGCTCGGTTGGAAGAAGAGGGCGGTGATGTTTGGCCAGACGTCGATGTTTGGGTCGCAAAACTGTATGGGTTGGGCGAACGGGACGTGACCATTATCGAAGATACGTTGCGGTTCAATCTCCCTTATGCCTCAAATCGGGAGTTGGCACAGAGCGAACCTTCAATCGACCAGATCGAAAACTATTGTCGAACGCTGGAGGCCGAACTCGCCAGATTTGCACAACGCTTCGAATGTACTGTTCGTGTAGACTATGCTCCTACTCGACAATCGTCCCCTTGGCACGTGCTTAACATTTCTACGTCCCGCGACACTGAAACTGAAAACCAGATGGTGAGTTCACTTGCCGAGATTCGTACTCTTACCGCAGTTGCTGATCGCACCAGTGCGACTGAAATAATCATGGACAACGGCAAGCATCGCTTAGCTATTTTGATCCTTGCTCAATCCCGATACTGGAGCGAAACACAAGCACGCCTTGCTGCCCAGCGTATAATCTGGTCAAGACCGGAGTTGTTTACGGAGCTTCCTGCGGTATGAGCAGAACGCCCTCGATGTTGCAAGATCATTTGTCAGAATTGATCCGCGGGCAAGAGTTGCCGCTGCCGGCACTTGATCACTTGCATGTTGAAGTCATCCTAGAACTACTGCAGAACGCCTATACTGGCATCAAAGCGGACTACCATGCGGCAGTCTCCAGCGGCGAAGAGAAACATCTAAACAGTTTAATGGTTGATCGCTTGAACCATCTAGTAGGCGAGAACTCTTTGGCCAGTCTGTTGGTTAGGTCGGTTTCTCGTGGTACGGAAACGAAGAATTACGACGCAACCCGTTTTGAGATGCGGCCTGATATCCAGATTTCCCTGACGAGCCGGCAGCACTTGTTTCCGTTGATTGTTGAATGCAAGCTCATCCATATAGCGAAGGGAAAGACAGTTGACCTCTATTGCCGGGATGGTTTAGCTCGGTTTACAACTGGCGACTACGCTTGGACTAATCAGGAGGCCCTGATGCTAGCCTACGTCAGGGACGGGGTTTCTACCACCAGCCACCTAAGTCCATTTCTCGAGGCGGCAACGCGACGTTCACCACCTGAGTATGCAGTGGTGTCACTACCACAAAAATGCGCGGTCTCATTGCCTGATGCCGCCCGATCCGAGCATGGGCGCTACTTCAAATATGTGCATGGTGGCCAAGGTGGCAAATTACCAGGGGATATTGCTGTGTGGCACTTATGGGTTAGCTAAAAAAAGCAGGTAGAAACGGTGTTATAAGGCTAACAGGTGTCTAACGGATTACAGGAATGTCACGCCATCTGGTCGTATAGCATGGTGACCGATTGCTGGAAGTCATAAACCAGTCCAGACCATTCGCTCGGGGCCTTCTACCAATTGTCACAACCTCCTTCCCAAATCTTCCCTCAAGCTGATCAATCGCTTTCATCAAGCTGTTGTTCGTTTGACATTGCCCTGTGAAAAGGTCTCTTGGTGCATCCTGCGGATTGCACAAACCTAGCATTAGAATGCCGGCTTTTTTCACTTCCAACCCGTCAGTCCAGATCCGCTGCATGTTTTGGCCAACTAAGTTATTCATGGTCCTGGTATCATTAGTGGCCGGTGTCAGAGTCAGTTCAAAACCACGGGAGAACTGTGGTCGATTTATCTTGAATCTGTTGCTTAGAATGAAGAGTTGAAACCTGCGTGCGACTAAATTCATACGACGAAGCTTCGAGCACGCTCGACCAGCAAAAGAGATCAAAGCTTCTCTCAGCATTTCCCTGTCGTTAATCTCTTTCCCAAAGGAGCGGGACACAGAAACGGTTTCCCGCGAGGCTGGGCTGTCATCGAGATCGATACAGCGAATGCCGCGCAGTTCGCGCACGGTTTTCAGGCCGCCGACCGTCATCATGTTCCGTGCGGCTGTATCAGGCATATCGCGAAGTTGGAGGGCAGAGGTAACGCCGATGGTCGAGAGCTTGAGGGCGAACTTTCGCCCAACTCCCCAAACGTCGCCTGCCTCAGTGCGCTCCAGGGCGAGGTCAATCGATTTCTGATCATTGAGGACAACCACGCCTTTTGCCTTGGGGGATTTCTTTGCCAAGCGGTTTGCTAGTTTCGCCAGCGTTTTTGTGGTCGATATGCCGATCCCGACAGGTATCCCGGTTTCGCGCAGAATCTTCGCTTTCAGGTCCCGTGCCCATCGATCATGATCAATGGGCATTTTGTCCAAGTCGATGAAAATTTCATCAATCGAATAGATTGCGCTGTCCGGCACCTCGTTTGCTATGAGCGTCATCACCCGTCGGCTGATATCGCCATAAAGCGCATAGTTGCTGGATTTGACGATCACGTCATGCCGACGTACCAGGTTGCGGATCTGGAACAGAGGTTGCCCCATCTTGATCCCCAACTCCTTTGCTTCAGGGCTTCGTGCAATCGTACATCCGTCCTTGCTTACATTACATTTAATATAGTTCGTTATTATTCAGAGATCTGATTTAAAAGAGTAAATACAAATATATTATTATTTTTGTTCACACAAAAACTGTTCAGTCAAATTGTATAGGCGGTTAGAAGATAAATGCATCAACACTGACTCGATGAAAATAGATTGGCCAATTGATGATGATCGCATGTATGTAACCCTACAATGTAAATATACAGGATTGCATCTATCGGTGCGTAAACTCGAAATTATCAAGGTGAAAATAGATTTCTGGCTACCAAGTGTAAAAAGTCGACAGATGAGTTTTGGGAACGGATCAGAAGATATTTAAAGTTCTGAGTGCTGGTTGGTATGTCATTTAAAATGGGCGAGGGGCGAACTGTCCTGTATTAAAGTCAGCCTTGTCTGGTTCACCCCTCGCCCAATCAGTCAATATTGGGATGCTAGTAACTTGCTCGACGTAACCTCAGTGCATTCGCAATGACTGATACCGAGGATAAGCTCATGGCTGCAGCTGCAAACATTGGTGAGATGAGAATGCCAAAGAACGGATAGAGCAGACCCGCAGCAACAGGCACACCGGCTGCGTTATAGACCATCGCAAAGAAGAGGTTTTGCCGGATATTGCGCATCGTTGCTTCCGAGAGTTCTCGGGCTCTAACAATCCCGCTCAAGTCACCTTTGACGAGGGTGAAACCAGCACTTTCAATTGCAACATCAGCGCCCGTACCCATCGCAATTCCGACATCAGCCTGAGCAAGAGCAGGGGCGTCGTTGACGCCGTCACCTGCCATGGCTACCTGATGGCCTTCAGCCTTGAGTTCCATAATTAAATTGGCTTTGTCTTCTGGGGAGACATCGGCCCGAATCTCGTCAATGGAAAGTTTATTGCCAACGGATTTTGCTGTTCGTTGGTTGTCACCGGTTGCCATGACGATTCTGAAGCCTTGCTTCTTGAGCGCCTTTAAAGCCTCCAATGTCGTGTCCTTGATCGGATCGGCTACGGAAATGAGCCCGGCAATTCTTCCATCAATAACGACATGCATTACCGTCTCCCCCATATCTCGCCGATCATTTGCTGTTTTATCAACAGCAGAATGATCGATATTGAGAGTCTGAAGGAGTTTACTATTACCTAGGGCAACCGACTTGCCATCCACCTTTCCGGTGACGCCCTGACCGGTTACAGCTTCAAAGTCCTCTGCCTTATCAAGGGACAAGCCGCGCTCCTGAGCAGCACTAACAATGGCGTCAGCCAATGGATGTTCGGATCCTTTTTCGAGCGCCGCAGCGGCAGAAAGAACTTCCTCCTCCTGATAGTCTGATTGAGCGATTACACCTGCTAGTTTCGGTTTACCCTCTGTCAAAGTCCCGGTTTTATCGACGATGAGCACATCGACCTTCGCAAATCGCTCCAGGGCCTCTGCATTTTTAATGAGCACACCAATTTGCGCACCACGACCGGTAGCGGTCATGATTGACATTGGTGTTGCCAAACCAAGAGCGCAAGGACACGCAATGATCAGAACAGCGACTGCTGCGACAAGCCCGTATGACAATGACGGATCTGGTCCCCAGATGGCCCAAGCGACGAAGGCAACTAAAGCAACTAGGATAACAGCAGGCACAAACTTGCCTGCAACCGTGTCTGCAACCTTTTGGATTGGCGCTTTGCTTCGCTGAGCATTGGAGACCATATCAACGATTTGGCTCAAGACAGTATCTTTGCCAACCCGTTTGGCTTGGATAATCAGGCTGCCATTCCCGTTGATTGTTGCTCCGGTTACATCATCATCTGGATTCTTTTCAATTGGAACGGGTTCACCCGAGATCATGGATTCATCAACTGACGATCGTCCTTCAACGACAACGCCATCGACAGGTATCTTGTCACCTGGACGAACTCTCAAGCTCATTCCGACGGTCACATCTTCAAGAGGAACTTCCCGTTCAGAACCATCATCTTCAATAATGCGGGCTGTTTTTGCAGCAAGACCCAATAACGCCTTGATTGCCGAACCGGTTCGTTCCCGAGCCCCCAATTCCAACAGTTGGCCAAGAAGCACAAGTACAACGATGACAGCTGCAGCTTCGAAGTACACACCGACATGTCCCTGTGCATCTCTGAATCCATCAGGAAAAATGTCAGGAGAAATCACTGCGACGACGCTAAATATATAAGCTGCGCTAACACCCATCCCGATCAATGTGAACATGTTGAGAGAACGGTTCACCACAGAATTCCATCCACGAACCATGAAAGGGAAGCCAGACCACAGGACGACAGGCGTTCCAAGAATTAACTCAACCCAAAGAGTAACGCGTTCTCCAATCATTTCCCGGATGAAACCCAAACCAACAAAGGGCCCCATCGTTAGGACAATCAGCGGCACCGTAAGAGCTGCGCCTAACCAGAATCTCTTTTTGAAATCCTGAATCTCGGGGTTTGGTTCGTCATTTTCTGTTGGTATATCCATCGGTTCCAGTGCCATTCCGCAGATCGGACAGGAACCAGGTCCGGATCGTATGATCTCTGGATGCATCGGGCAGGTGTAGCGGCGAGAAGCGGATGACGAAGCGCTGTTTGCAGCAGATGTCTCTTCTTCTGCGGACAATACACTTTCAGGAGCGCTATCGAAATTTCCCTTACATTTTTGGGAACAGAAATAATATGTCTCACTGCCGTACCGCGAGTGTGGCGTATCGGAATCCACAGTGACCGACATACCGCAAACAGGATCGGTTGCATGTTCTGCTTGATCGGACGTTCGTTGATTATGCTGGTGCTTCTTATGATGATGCTGGTGCTTCTTATGATGATGCTCAGACATGGTCTGCTTCCTGCTGTTATGCCTCAATGTCACTGCGGTTTATCAATGTCCTGAGTGATCGTGACTGTGCGCCTTGGCCGACTGGTTTATCCAATTTGACAGGAACCAACGTTCAAAAATGAACACAGAAACAATCATCAAGGTTGCAATGAGAACAATGGATGGGTCGCTTTGCAATTTCATGCCGGCGAAAACGAGCAATACGATGATGTCAAAGACAATCGCTGTAAGCATAACAAAGCCGCGTGCACCTATTTCCTGCCGTAGATACTTAAAGCATCCCCAGTGGATGAGCACATCCATGACGAGATAGAAAAACACTCCAAGTGAAGCGATCCGGCTTAAATCAAAAAAGATTGTCAACAGCGCTGCCACGACAACCGTGTAAACAAGCGTGTGGTCTTTAATTGAACCTGACATTCCAAAATGACTGTGTGGGATCATCTCCATGTCGGTCAGCATGGCGAGCATTCTTGAGACAGCAAACACGCTTGCAAGCAAACCGGAGGCCGTCGCAACGACTGCGAGTAGCACAGTCAGATAAAATCCGGTGGGGCCCAATGCAGGTGCTGCGGCTTCGGCAAGGGCATAGTCTTTGGCTTTTATGAGTTCATCCAAGCTGAGGCTTGAGCCAACAGCGAGCGCCACGAGAATATATACGACAACACAAATCAGGATTGAGTACGTGATCGCACGGCCAACATTCTTGTGTGGGTTCACGATTTCAGCACCGCTGTTTGTGATCGTAGTGAACCCTTTGAAGGCTAGAATTGAAAGAGCAATTGATGCAACAAAACCGGCTAATGGAAAGCTCGCGCTGTCGGTTGATGAGGGTTCGAATGAATATCCGCCAACCCACAGAGCTGCAATCGCGAACAACGCAATTCCACCGATCTTCAATGCGGCCATGACCATCGAAAGCAGGCCAACCGATTTGTTGCCTGCTCTGTTGACAGCATATGCAAAAATGATCAGGCAGACACCCAAGACCGGTATAAGAACTTCAAACTCTGTCAGGTCAAAAGCCCGCAAAACATAGGTTCCGAATGTTCTTGCCACCAAACTCTCGTTGATGACCATCGAAAAGGCCATCAGCAATGCTGAGCCACCTGCTATGGCTCCTGGCCCGTATGCTTTTTGAAGGATCATTCCAATCCCGCCCGCTGACGGGAAAGCATTTGACATCTTGATGTAGGTGTATGCACTAAGAGCAGTGACAAGTGCGCCAAACAGGAACGACAACGGGAACCACTTTCCCGCAAGTTCGGCAATTTGTCCCGTCAAAGCAAAAATTCCTGCCCCGATCATAACACCGGTGCCCATGGATATGGCGCCAACGAGCGAAATGCTATTTTTCTTGTATTCTGACTGATGATCCATCTCTGCCTCACATTTGATGTTGTTGGTACGCGATGCCGTTTGCTTCCTGTAGCTCACGTACGTAACGAATGATCCGCGATACCTGTTCCGAACTTACCTGAGGTTGGGGCGGCATATCGCCGAAGGGCCAGTGATGTTGTTTCGCCCCGTTTTGGACAGCTAGATAGAATGCGCGATCTGAATGATGTCCCGGATTGTAAATCTTGTGCATCAGTGGCGGGCCTTGTTCCGTACCGGTTGCATTGCGTCCGTGACAAGCAACACAGTTCATATCGAAAAGCTGTTTTCCTACCATTACTTCCTTGCTGAAGCTGGGGAGCGCAATCCCGTTATCGTTCAGTTCAAGATCTTTGATGTCATCTTTCCCGGGCAGAAACGAATTCAGGGTCATGGCGATGATCCCTACTGCGAAAAAACCGATGACCAAATACTTTGACCAATTGATTTCTTTTTTCATTTTCATCGGGCCATTATTTGTTGCGTATGCATCGAATTTTCGATGAAAGGTGATGAGGATGTGAATTGAGCAACCTTAGCCAGACTGAGGCTGCCTATAATTTCGCTGAACTAGCCTTGCGATACATGAATTTGTCGGCTAATTGCGCTGCTACCGACATAGGTATCTGGCGACATTTCAAATTTCGAACGGCAGGCATCTGAACAAAAGTAAAATACGTCACCGCCATGAATGGTTGTTTTGGCGATACGTGGGTCTACAGTTTGATGACAAACCGGATCCGCGGCGGAATGAGGGTGCTCCCATCGGATGGCCTCAACGTTACCATCCGCTTCGCTCTTATTGCGGGTGTGCTTTTTGTGGCGAAACATGTGGGCACCGCAGCCAAAGCGCATCATCAAAACGATGAAGGCTCCCCAAAGCAACCAACTGAGAATATTTTCCATTTCTCTTTGCCATCCCATAAATACCTTTAAGTCCGACTGTTTTGTATGAAAACAGCATGGTGCCGAATACCGACGCTCAATCTGTACGCAAGCCATCGGCACGCGCAGAAATCAGAACAGTTATTCGCTATTTGTTTGGGAGGATCAGAATATGGGAGGTTGGAAAATCCATGACCGAGATACCGGTTGAAGGGACATTTCTTCTATCCCGTTCTGTACAGGAGAAAACTCGGAAATCGGTAGGATAATCTCGGTAAGGACCGCTGATGTGGAGTGACAAGAAACCTGAGGGCAGCACGAAGTCAGATCATGTTGGTGATCAATGTCGAAATCACTGATTTCTGCAGAATGCGCAGGAAAGGAGCCACTGGACGCGACTGCAATATGGGGAGCAAGCATTATAGTACTGATCCCGACAAGCAGGATCAGTACGGCGCGTATAAGTGCTTGCTGTGCATTCATTGATGAAATTCCCTCTGGGCAGAAGGTAACACATATGCCCCTGAATATCGAGTTACGTTGACCTACCTCAACTATGGGTAAGTTTTTTTTTACCCTGCTTCAGATAGAACCGTTACATCTGCAAACTGATTGTCCGTAATCTCGATTTCCTTGGAGATGTAAGGTTTGATTTCGGAGTATCTGACATGAGCATCGGCTTGCGCCTGATAGTAACGAAAGAGCTCTTTGAGCGGAGCGCCCATGTCTTTGTATGCAGTTAATACTGCGATTAGTGCTCCGAGCGTGAGGTCGCCCTTTATCACCAGATACCCCCCTATTGTGTAAAAGAAGAATGGCGTCATCTGAGATATAAAGTTGTTTAAAGACTTCATGGCGAACTTGTTTTTGTGGATAGAAAGACGAAGATCATGAAGTCGTTTGTATGACCCGTAAATATCCCGAGCACTTGGCTGGTGGTCGTTTGAGATATTCCCGATCTTCTCCCCGAGAACCCTGACTTCTTTCAGCCGCGTTCGAGACAAAGCATTAATTTTCTTTTGAAATCTGGGAATGACAAAAATCTGAAGCGGCAACAGTGCTGTTGCGGCGATGCCCAAGACCAAATCTTGCACGAGCATGAAAGCCAGAATAGTCAGGAACGTGCCACCTTGTAACAAAGGTAATACAATGGACTCCGATGCATACCCAGCTACGGGCTCTACCTCCTGAACAATAACCGGAATTAATTCCCCGCCTCTGGGGGACGGCTTTCGAAAGCTGAATTTTGAGATGTCGAGCCGCAGGCGGCGTGACATGTGTTCTGCCAACGCACCGGATTGCAAATTGACCTGGTATTTCAATCCACCATGTAAGCCAATTGCCAAGAGGAACAGCATGCATAGTGCAAGCAACGTCTGCGTCTGTGACAGTTCTATACCCATATACATGATTGGGAAGTGTCCGGACTCTATGGCGTTGTTGATGATTAGCTTCGGTAGTTCGAGACTCATGTAAAGTGCCGGTAGTGACGTTATTGCCAGCAGGCCCAGTTTTAGCTGTCGTTTCCATGATGCTCTGAATATGTACTGCAGGAGCGGTGTTCCGTTCTTTGAGAAGGATTTTTGAGCCTGCCACGCAAGAACAGATTTGCGGCGTTTTAAAAGCCTGTATCCCGTTGCACTGAGAATAATAATAAGTGCAACCGGAACCCCAAACACAACCAAATGGAAGACAAAATGAACCCACCAGTGTGCGTCGCTTGATATGTAGTGCGTTAAACGGTGCCCCATATCGTGGACGATTTCCATCATCTGTGTCAGGTTCCTTCAAAAGGTTCGATAAAAACAGACAGGGAGGAAAATCCTCCCTGTCAGATGAAGCTTAGAAAAGAAGGCGGAGACCGGTCACGAGGTAAGTTGCTTCGTAATCCTCGCCGTCGTCTTTTGCAAAGTCTGCGGTTTTGCCAAGTTTGCGTTCATAGGCAACCCCAATGTACGGTGCAACGGCTCGGTCGATTAGATCATAGCTAAGCCGCAGTCCGATTTCTGCGCTTGAAAACCCGCGCCCGACCTCAATTTCGCGATCCTCAGAGAATGCTGCATTCAGCTCAAGCGAAGGCGTGAGGATTAAACGATTGGTCAACAAGCCTTCGTACTCAACATCAAGTCGCGCACTACCGTCTCCGGTTTCGCTGACAAACAGGTCAGCGTCGACTTCAAACCATTGAGGAGCAAGCCCCATGATACCAACCGTTCCATACCAACGATCTGTTGTGCTTGGCGTATCCAGACGAATACCGGCCTTGGCATCAAAGAAGTCACTGATTGGTGTTTGCAGGACCAGCCTGTTCTCGAAGTTTTCGTAAAGGTCGTTTTTGAGATCACGCTCGCCTTCGCCTTGCCAGCGCAGCTTCAACTCATCGGTTCCTACAAATGCGTCACCATCCCAAACAAAGAGATTTTCGTCTTCATCACCTGATCGGTATTCAAACTGCTCCATTTGAATGCCATAGAAGATGTGATTGTCTGCTTTGGCAGTGAACGAGAAGGACAGGATCGTGGCAAGAACACCACCACCAATCGCGGCCAAAGTTAGGGTTTTCATTGTTATTGAACTCCATTCTCAAGTGCTGCGACGGCTGGACCGCCCTCAACAATCACTTTGCGGAACATTCCAGAAGCCATGTGATAGCTCAAATGACAATGGAACGCCCATTGCCCTGGTTCATCAACTTCGGTTTCCGAATAAACAGTCATGCCTGGATTGATATTGATGGTGTGCTTTACCGGATCCCATTTACCGTTACCGGTATCGAGGATTGACCACATCCCGTGCAAATGCATCGGGTGTGACATCATGGTCTCATTGACGAACTTGAACCGTACCCGTTCGCCATATTTCAAGCGGATAGGTTCTGCATCTTCGTATTTGACGCCATTGATTGACCAAGTATAGCGCTCCATGTTTCCCGTAAGACGCAGTTCAATTTCACGCGTTGCCGGCCGCTCCGGATACAAGGGCTTCTGTGCCTTCAAGTCGGCATAAGATAAGAACTTGCCGCCATTCGCTGCTTTTGGTGTCAAACCACTGCCAGCGGCATAGAAAGGATCATCTTTGGACATCGCCATCTGAGAGTGATCCATCCCGGCCATATTCGAATGGTCCATTCCAGCCATGCTGTTCTCGTTACCACTGCTCATTGAGGAATGGTCCATCCCGGGCATGTTCCCGTGATCCATCCCCATATCAGCCATTGTCAACAACGGAGCGTCCATGCGTCTGGCTGGCATTTCAGCTTTCAGCCCTTCTTGCGGCGACAGCGACCCGAATGCATAACCCGAGCGCCCCATCGATTCCGCCATGATTGCGTAAGGTTTATCTGCGGTCGGCTGAACAATCACATCGTAGGTTTCTGCAACCGAAATGCGGAATTCATCAACCTTGACCGGTTGAACGTTGTTGCCGTCGGCCTGCACAACAGTCATTTCAAGTCCCGGAATACGGACGTCGAAGTAAGTCATGGCAGATGCATTGATGAAGCGCAGGCGCACACGTTCATTGGCCTTAAACAGACCTGTCCAGTTCTGCTCTGGTGACTTTCCGTTGATCAGACCGACAAATCCCTGAACATCTTCGATGTCGGTCGGCATCATGCGCATGCTGCCCCAGTCACCACGTTCCGACAACGTCGCACCGAAGCCATTTTCAGAGACATCACTGATGAAATCGCCAAGGGTGCGTTGGTTGCGATTATAATAATCGGGCATCATTTTGAGGTTGCGCAAAATACGTGCGCCGGAATGCGGGTGCTTGTCTTTCAGGACAACCACATACTCCCGGTCGAACTTGAACGGTTCTCGCTTTTTGGGTTCGATAATGATCGAACCATACGCCCCGTCCGGCTCCTGAAAACCGGAATGGCTGTGGAACCAGTAGGTACCGCTTTGCGAGACTGGAATGCGATATGTGAATGTTTCACCAGGCGCAATCCCCGGAAAGCTGATTTCCGGCACCCCGTCCATCTGATAGGGCAAAATAAGTCCGTGCCAGTGAATGGACGTTGCCTCATCAAGATTGTTGGTCACCTTGATGACAGCCTCTTCGCCTTCCTTCAAACGCAAGGTCGGACCAGGGGAAGACCCATTATATCCGATACCTGTGGTTTTCATTTCACCGGTATCAATTGTAACGTAATCAACAGACAGATCGTAATTCGCCGCATTGGCTGTCGAAGACACAGCAATAGCGGCCAGCACACCCCAAAGGGCACTGCGGGCAAATTTCTGTTTCATTTTTTGAAATCCAAAAAGATCAGGTGCGCCAGAGGCCCAAGGGAGAAAAACCTCTGGCGCAGGAAGGTGGATGACCGATTACTGCAGGCGGACTTTGCCGACCATGCCGCTTTCATAGTGACCCGGGACATTGCATGCGTACTCAAGTTCCGCATCTTTGGGGAACGTCCAGATCACCTCAGCCGACTTGCCCGGTTCCAGCAAAACGCTGTTGGGGTCGTCATGCTTCATGGTCATTCCATTCCCCATGTCCATTTCCATCATGTCCATGTTGATCTTGTCGGCCTCAAGCGCTCCATGTTCCATCATCATCATCATTTCTTCCTGATGACCTGCATGCATGGCTGCAGTTCCAATGTTGAATTCGTGAACAAATTCGCCCTTGTTCTCGATAACGAAGCGAACGGTTTCACCGCCCCGGACAATGATTTTTTCCTTGTCGTAGAAATTGTCTTCCATCGTGATTCTGATGGTGCGCCGCACATCGGATATCTCGCCGGGTGCCCCGATTTCCGATGCACCGTCATTATGACCGCCACTATGACCCGCACCCGCAAAGGCAGGTGACTGAAGACCGACAAGCGCGCCAAGAATAAAGGTTGAAACGCTAACGCGACGCATAAGGGAATTCTTGAAGTTGGGCATGTACATGCTCCTAATAGATATTCAGTAAGAAGGCCCTCGTCCCATGTTCAATCACGACAACAGTCTGCGCTGCTGTAATTCAGGCAAAACGCTGTTTCATTCGAGGAACAGTGATTGAACCAGGCAAAGGGATGTTCGGAAAATCTGAAATATCTCAGGAACGCGGAGGCTTGGCTCTAACGTCCAAATCTGCGGAAGTCAAAGTCAGGTCCTGATACCAGTATGTTACCGCAAGCACCGTTGGGCTGGAAGACAGAACACCTTCTACTTCTTTAACGAACGGGCCGCAAACCGCCATACCGCAAAGATCCGCATGCATGTCACGTCGATCATGTTGCGAGCTATCAGAAACATCCATCATGACGCCGTGATGATTGTCATGGCCATGTCCCGAACCTGCTTGCACACCCTCAACCCCCGACAGCAGAACTGTCATGGCTATCGCGATTGCAAGAAAGCAGGAAAGGATGCGCACGGAATGTTCCTTAGTGATGCATTGCAACATACGCAATATCGGGCTCCCCCGGTTTCGTCAAGTGGCAATATTGTGGCAAAGACAGACTATTTCACGAATTTACATCTGCTGCTTGAGCCATCAGCAAGGTGAAAACAATAGATTACTGCATTCATCGCCATGAAATCACGTTATGCGCTACAGATGAACAACCTGTTGTGCTGAGTTATTCACTAATCTGCGGGTATGACTTGCTAACAATCAATTTATAGATGAAGCACAATCAAATCTTATTAAATGCTGCGTAACCCAACAATTCTCCTGGTCTCTGGATATGGGCACAGAGGTGTGCCAGATTGACAGCAGTAGGATTTACTGTAGTTCGATATAGACAGCATCGCATCCTTGGGATAGAAGTAGACTATGCTCAATCGCATCAGGTTTTTGACCATACTTTTGATAGCTGCTTTTGCCGTCGGGACAAGTTTCCAGACGGTCAATGCTGCTGTTATGAAGGTCGGTATGCCGATGGCGGAATTGGCAATAGACAATTGTCAGGATTGTTCTGGCAGCGGCGACAGCATGCCGGACTGCGATATTGCGTGTCCTCAAGTATCGACTATCGCAATTGCGCCTGTACAAGTTGCAATACCTGCGCTCGCCTCGGTCGCGCATTTCGGGCCGACAGGCAGCCTTACCAGCCGCTCAAACTCTCCTGATCCATTCCCTCCCAGAACCAACATTCTGAACTGATATCTCTTTAACCCGATTTGGTTTGAGGATATCAGTGTCATGGGGCATCACCGCGATTTCTCATGACATGCTTTGTGCTCGCAATTTTTATTGTGGGCCTTATAGCTTCTTCAGACAAGGTTGGAAATCATGTTTTCCGATCTACGGGTGCCAAAATGTCGGCTTTGGTCGGTATTTCCTGGCGCAGTCGCGACATGCACCAAAGCATAGCTTCAGCTTCACTCAACGAGCAGGCGGCAATCCGCCCCGGCCTTGAGCGTCCCGCTTTTACTGGTGCCCGGCCTCTGAAGATCAAACCTTATAGGACCCTTGTGAGCAGGATTCGGATTACGGTCTGATCGCTCCAACTCCTTGAGAAATACGCATATGAAGAAAAATACCATAGTCGCAGGTCCCGTTTCCCGACGTGCGCTGCTTCACGGTCTCGTGGCGGGTGCCGGCCTCTGCCTGTTGCCCGCAACGGCCTTTGCTGCGGCTAGTAAAAGCACAAGCAGCGCAATCGCTTTTTACGGTAATGCGCTGATCGTGGCACGCGGTTCAGCGCTTCTTTATCGCAGTGGGAGCCAAAACTGGACAGCGCTGCCGAAGGTGTCGGAAGGCACCATTCTCACTTTTACAACACATCCGGAACGGCCGGGCCGCATTGTTGGCGGTCTGGATACCGGCGGCGTAGTTCTGTCTGTCGATGGCGGGAAAAGTTGGGACGTGCGTGGGCAAGGACTGCCAAAAGCGGCAGTCACTGCCATCACAACTGCGGCGACAAACCCAGATACCATATATGCCGCCATTCGCGGTGACGGCTTATGGCAGAGCGATGATGCTGGTCAGTCATGGGTGTTTGTCATGGACCGGCCATGGTTAGCGAATGCCGAGCGAGATCTGACAGCGCTGTCTTCAGTCGATCTGGCAACCGGAATGGGTGGGATCTGGCTATATGCCGGAACCGATACCGGTGTAACGCGTGTGCCGGATTGTTTCTGCCGTTGGCAGGATGTTCAGCCGGGCGATGCCATGGATGCTCTTGCGTCCGGAAAGCAGGCAACTCCCAAAGTACCCTTACCTGAGGGTGAACCTGTGAGTGCGCTGGTCAGTGCGGTATCGCGACCGGCCACACTTTATGCCGGATTGCCATCCGGAATTTGGCAATCGCAGGATGCGGGTGTCACCTGGTTAAAGCGTTCAGAAGTTATCGCAACAGCACTCGCGGTTCATCCGCTACGCGCTGATGATCTCGTAATTGTGAATGACGACGGGGTTTTACAAAGCCCAGACGGTGGCAGGACGTGGACCGCCATTGCGAACATATGATGATGGAGAAACAGATGAGAAAATTAGTGATTGTGACAGGTGTTGCGATTCTGGCTGTTGCCGGAAGTGCTGCATTTACAATGTTTGCTCCGGGAAAAGGAGAGGCGCAAACGAACGTGACAGTAGCTGGTGAGAGAAGCAAATCGATCACAATTTATCGGGACCCGAACTGCGGATGCTGTGATGCCTATGGCGAATATCTTGAGACCAATGGATATCAGGTTACCCGTGTCGATGATCGTGATTTCGACAAGCGATCCGTTGCCGCCGGTGTCCCGGAGCAAGGGCTGGGCTGCCATTTGGCCGAGATTGACGGATATGTCGTAAGCGGGCTGGTTCCCGCCGAGATCATTGAACGGATGCTTGATGAACGCCCGGATATAACGGGTATCACGCTGCCCGGCATGCCACCAAATGCGCCGGGCATGGCACGTGAAAAAACCGGGACGCTGAAAACCTATGGGTTCGGAGAGGACGGCATTGCCGTTTACGCCAATGAATGAGTGTTTTGGACAGATGATGGATGGTTCGATGATGGGTGGCCCGATGATGATGCTGATGATGGCAGGAGGCGGTCTTGTGTTTCTTCTGATCCTTGCGATCCTGATCATGAGCGTTCTCGCGTTGTTTAAATATCTTCGGGGCGGGAAATGAGTGCGGTATCGCCCGGATCAATGGTCACCGGATTAATGGCTGGCGTTGGCATGGCTTTGTTGTTCGGCGTGATGGATGCCAGCGCGAAGCTCGAGAATCTGACTTTTCTCGAAAAGCCGCTCACTCCGGAACAGATAGCACTGGGCAACGATGACTATGTTGAATTTTGCGCATCGTGCCATGGTGCAAATCTTGAGGGGCAGAAAAACTGGAAGCGCCGCCTTGACACCGGGCGGATGCCCGCGCCGCCACACGATGCCAGTGGCCACACATGGCGCCATAGCGATCAGGAACTGTTTGCGATCACCAAGTTCGGGGTTGGCGCTGTCGTGCCGGGGTATGAGAGCGATATGCCTGCATTTGAGGATGTGCTGAGTGATGAGGAGATCATCGCGGTACTCGGTTATATCAAGAGTGTCTGGTCAGACGAAGAACGCGAATTCCAGCATAATCTCAATCTTAAAGACGGGAGGGCGAGATGATTGCAGTCCCCAAAGAACATCGCCCGCAGAAACGGTTCAACCGGCTGATCTATTTTCTGCCGCTTGGCATCGCCTTGATATTGGATGTGGCCCTGGGGAAAGGATTGACTCTTGATCCCAACACGCTCCCCTCGGCCCTGTTGGGCAGACAAGTCCCCGAATTTGACCTTCCGCCGGTAAAAGGCCGGATGCAAGGTTTGTCGAGTACGGATCTCAGAGGTGAAGTGTCGCTGGTCAATGTTTTTGCCTCTTGGTGTGTCGCGTGCCGTGAAGAACACCCCGTGTTCATGAAACTGGCCCGCGACGGCACCGTTCCACTGCATGGTCTGAACTATAAGGATCAGCCTGACGACGCTGCAGAATGGCTCGATAGCCTTGGCGATCCCTATACGAGAACAGGTGCGGACATTAACGGGCGTGTGGCAATTGACTGGGGCGTCTATGGCGTCCCTGAGACCTTCGTTGTCGATGCAAAAGGGAACATTGCTTACAAGCATGTCGGGCCGGTAACGGAAAAAGTGTTGGCCGAGACCATTCTGCCAAGGGTCGAAAAATTGCGTAATGAGGCCTCAGGTGCCGGAACTGCGGAGGCACCTCGATGAAGAGCCTCTTGGTGCATATGAACCTGAAAGTGGGGTTTGCCGCTGTCATCATACTGGTGGCTGTCGCAGCTCTGACCATGGTGTCTTTCCGCAACGAAAAGAATGTCTCCCATCAGGCGACGGACAATGGAAGGCAGAGCCAACAGCGCTCGTTTGTCATGCATGATGTTCCCCGGCCTCTTCCCGAGTTCGGGTTCGAAAACGTCGAAGGTCAACCCATGACATTGAGTGATTTCGAGGGAACGGTCGTCTTGCTGAATGTCTGGGCGACCTGGTGTGTTCCATGCCGCGAGGAAATGCTAACCCTGGATGCCTTGCAGGCCGAACTCGGCAATTCGGTATTCAAAGTTATGGCTTTATCAATCGACCGGGCCGGAGCGGATGTGGTGCAAGATTTCTATACCGAAATCGGCATCCGGCATCTGGACCTTTTCATAGATCCAACCATGAAAACCACGACGGCTCTGGGCATCCCCGGTTTACCGACGACGCTTCTGATTGACAGGAATGGCCGCGAGCTTGGTCGACTTGTCGGACCGACCGAATGGGCGACAGCAGAGATGATAGATTTTCTTAAATCCCACATCTACACCGATTGAGGAAGGAACTCCTATGACCGAGATACAACAAGCCAAATCCGGTAATACCTCGCTTGGGCATGACGTGGTTCATGCCGTTCGATATTACCTGAAGGGACGTCGCGGTGTACTTGTGCTGGCCGGAACCGCACTTGTCGCTGGGCTTGCATTTAACTGGAGCTGGCTGGTTGCCGCCGGTATCGCGCCATTGCTCCTTTCCGTTCTGCCGTGCGTGGCGATGTGTGCGCTGGGTTTGTGCATGAACAAAAAGGCCTGTTCATCGAAAAAGAGCGCCAGCGATATCGCCCCTTCCTCCGATGAAATCCCGAAAAACAGTCTTCCCGGCAATGAAGCCGGAAGGTCCCTGACTGTATCAGACGCAAGTGCAGCGTCTGTGACGCCCCAGTCGGGAGATGAATCCCCAACCGAAAGGAATGTTAGAGATGCGTAAATCAATCAAACTCACCGCGTTTGCCACAATGATGGTCACGGGACTGGCGACAACAGCCCTTTATGCCCAGGAAGACCAAGCTCCTGACAAGCAATCCCCGATGATGGAGCATGACGGCAACTCGGGCATGGGAGACATGCAGGGAATGATGGGCATGATGAAGATGATGAGCCAGATGGGGCCGATGATGGAGCAGTGTACAGAAATGATGGCTGCGATGACCGATCACATGTCGAAGTCTACCGATAAATAATACCGTGACACCACACCCGCCTGGGACAAATTCCCGGGCGGGATTTTCTACGGGATCGTTTCATGACATCGAATAATTTCAACCGGTTACGTTTCATCCGTTCTATATTATGGGGGATGGTTGTTCTTGCTGCCCTGCTCTTTGGCGGCGCATATATCTTTCAGGCTTCCGACCGCAAGCAAATGTCGTCGGGGGCCGAAGGGACGGGAGAAGCCGCCATTCACTCTGATTTTTCCTTGACCGATCATCAGGGAAACCGTGTGACCGAAGCAAGCTTTCCGGGGCGTTGGCAACTTGTCTTTTTTGGTTTCACACACTGCCCTGATGTTTGTCCGACCACACTGGCCTATATGGCGGATGCGCTTGACCGAATGGAATCCGAAGCCGACCGTGTGGCACCGATATTCATTACAATTGATCCGGTACGCGATACACCTGATGTCATGGCTGAATATGTCGAGGCCTTTCATCCGGCGCTGATCGGATTGACCGGTAGTAAGGAGGATGTCGCTGCAGCCGCCGAGGCTTTTCGGGTCTATTACGAAAAGTTGGACGACGATACAGCACCGGACGGCTATTTGGTGGCCCATTCCGGGCATCTTTATCTGATGGCACCGGATGGGCGTTACCTGACTGTCTTTCGTGAAGGAGATCAGCCGGCAGAAGACATGGCAATCCGGATTCTCGCGATCATGAATGGGAGTACAATATGAAAAGAACAGCCATCGCCCTCGTCATGACCTTGCTATCAGCACTACCGGTTTCTGCCGGAAACCTTGTCGAAATATCTGACGCCTGGGCACGTGCCACGATTCTGACATCCCGTCCGGGTGTGGCATATCTTACGATCACAAGCGCTGCGACCGACCGCCTTCTGGAAATCACCACAGCTGTGGCCGACCATGTGATGATACATGATGTCGTCACGGTCGATGATGTTCGCCGGATGCGACATGTCATGGCTCTGGATGTTCCTGCCAACCGCCCGGTCACTCTGGCGCCGGGGGCAATGCATCTCATGTTGACGGGATTGCATGAAAAACTCCGTGAAGGTGAGAAGTTTCCCATGACATTGCGCTTTGAAAACGCAGGCGAGATTAGCATTGACGTCGCCATTCTTGGCATAGCTGCCGCCGGGCCGCAGGGGGAAACAGAATGATCCGGTGGTTGTTTTTGATCCTGGCGTTGACGGCCTCACCAGCTTTTGCGAATCATCCCGGTGAACACCTTGACGAGGTGATGGCGGATAAAGAGCCATATTTTGAGGTGACAAACACCGGAAAGGTTCCAGAGATAGAACTTTTCAACCAAAATCAAGGTCGCTTTAATTTGAGCGACCTTGATGATCAGATACTTATTTTAAGTTTTGTGCCAAGGGATTGTGGTGCAACCTGTGCAGAACAGCAAACCCTACTGGCGTCCTCTCAGGCGAGGCTGAATATTAGCCCGATGCAGGAGATGGTCACGTTCATTTCCGTTCATCCCGAAGATTTTTCAGATACTCCTTCTTGGGATCTGGTGAACTGGCGGCCTGCTATGCCGTCTTCGGATATCAGTGCTGTAACTGTTGCCGATAAATTCGCCAAATTGAGCCAGCGTAACGGGTCTGCGCCGATGATTCATATTATCGATCGGAATACCCGCCATGCCGGTATTTTTCACGGCACGGGTTTCAATCAGATGAATCTGATCCTTTACGTGAACGGATTGACAAACGCTGTCCACCCCCCAAAGCCGCCTGTTGAAAAGGGGTGGCTGGATCAGTTAACAGACTGGTTCTCAAAAGTAGGAAAAGAGCCCTGAACAAAGATAGGCTTAGCACTGTTTGGTTAGCTGACCTTCCTGTTCTCTGAATACTTGGTTCCTGATTTTACGGAATACAGATTAATGCCTGAACTTTCCAATATCGGCATAATAAGCGCGTTCGCCGCAGGCCTCATATCGTTTCTCTCGCCATGCGTGCTGCCTCTGGTTCCCGGATATATCTCCTATATCGCGGGTGGTGCCTCTCTTTCGACCAGAACGGAGGCAATCCGAGTTGGTCGATTGTCATCTCTTGGTTTCAGCCTGTGTTTCGTTTTGGGCTTCACCACGGTTTTCGTCCTTCTGGGGGCCAGTGCAACAGCACTTGGTCAGTTCCTGCTCGGATACCGGTTCGAGATGAATCTGGTTGGTGGCGGTATTGTCATTCTGTTCGGACTTTTCATGCTGGGAACACTCCGTCCGGCGTGGATGATGCGGGAAGCGCGCTTTCATCTTGATCTGCCTGGTGGGCGTGTGGTTTCGGCATATATTCTTGGACTTGCTTTTGCGTTCGGCTGGACGCCCTGCATCGGTCCTATTCTCGGCGCCATTCTGACCGTCAGCGCCGCGTCGGCAACGGTCAGCGATGGTATTGCATTGCTGACCGTATATTCCGTGGGGCTTGGTGTGCCGTTTCTTCTGGCAGCACTTTTTACCGAGAGCCTGTCCGTCAGATTGAAATCCATAGGGCGTTTCGGGCGTTTTTTCCGTGCAGCCGCCGCCTTGATCATGATTGCCATGGGAGTTGCCATGATGACCGGTTATATGTCCGCCTTTGCTTTCTGGCTGCTGAAAACATTCCCCATTCTGTCGTCTATCGGCTGATCCGCTCTGTCTGGAAGAATTCTGTTGACCTTCCTCTTGCTGGATGGCGTAGCCTATAACCTCGATATGAAGGAGGTGCAGAATAATGTCTTCTGGAACCGACCCGTTGGAGCGTGCTGTATTACATGCTTTCAGATATGCCTGCTGGCAGGAAAGGCTTGATATTGCCGAATTCATGCTGGCAGCACTTGAAAAGCTTGATCAGGAGCGTGCTGACCATGTCTCCGGGGACCGTCCTTTGATGGATGCGTACCGCGATTTGACGTTTGGCCTGCAACATCGCAAGAATTGATATCTTGCTTCTCTCAGCTTCCGGCATTGCCGACATCAAATGCTGTTGTCCGAAGTGCATGTCAATGCCTCCAGCACAGGGCATTCCGGTACGTCTTCTCCCGAACACCGTGCAGCCGTCTCCGCCAAAGCCTGTTCGATCCGTTCAAGATCCGCGATTTTTGTGCGCACGTCAGCAAGATGGTTCTCTGTGCGCAGTTTGACCTCCAAGCATGTTTGCAACTCACCATCCATGAGATGAAGCAATCCCCGGATATCTTCAATCGAAAACCCCAGTTCGCGGGCGCGCAGGATGAACCGCAACCGAGAAACATGTGTATCGTCATACATCCTGTAGCCCGCTTTGCTGCGCGGCGGATCGGGCATCATGCCGGACTTTTCATAATAGCGGATCGTTTCAAGGTGACAGCCCGTCACCTTCGCCAGTTCGGCACGTTTCAATCGCCTCCCGGAATTGTGATCGTCCATAAGGTCAAAACCCTCTTGAGCCTGTAGCAACTACAGACTGTAGCTTGGATCAGGAACGAGCTTGAGGCAAATCACATGAACGATATCAAACCGGATCATCTATCGCCCGATGACGGGAAACAGGCAAAAAGAGGTCTGCTTGCGGCTGGCGGTGTGACCGGCGCCATTCTTGCGTCGGCCTGCTGTGTCGCACCACTCCTGCTTCTGATGCTGGGTGTATCCGGGGCCTGGATCGGCAATCTGACGGCCCTTGAACCTTACAAACCCCTCTTCGTGACGGTGGCACTGATATTCATCGGGCTGGGGTTCTGGCAGGTCTATTTCAAGACAAAACCGGCGTGCGACGAAGGATCTTACTGCGCCCGCCCCGAATCCGCCCTGATCACCAAATCCGTCCTGTGGTTCTCAACCGTGCTGGTGGGGCTGGCCCTGACAATCAACTGGTGGGCATCGCTATTCTATTAGGAGAAATCGACATGAAACGAACAGACATTATCGTGGCTGGGGCATTTGCTCTGGGACTGGCTGCCATGCATCCGGGAGGTCTTCTTCCGACTGCGGCACAAGCAGCCAGTGCCACATCGCAGGCTGAACAAACAACCGTTTTCGACATCGAAAACATGACCTGTGCCCTGTGTCCGGTAACGGTTAAAACCGCGATGGAAGCTGTCACCGGCGTAGCGGCAGTCGAGATCAATCTCGATGCCAAAACCGCAACGGTCATCTTCGATCCATCCGTTGCCAGCAGCGAAACCATTGGGACCGCTTCGACAAATGCCGGTTATCCGGCCAAGGCACGGGATTAAATAATGCGTGGCAACACCATTTTCAAAACCGGGGTGGTCGGAACAATTTTTGCTGTGATTTGCTGTTTCACACCAATCCTTGTTGTCACGTTCGGGGCCCTTGGACTCTCGGCATGGCTGGGCTGGATAGACTATGTCCTCATACCCGGATTACTCCTGTTCATTGCCCTGGCACTTTACGGCTACCGGCAACGAGCCCGTGCGCGCGCTTGCTGCGAGACCGATACACAACCAACCACCCGGAAAGGAAAATAATATGAACAATTGTTGTTCGACCGACAAACAGGAATATGACCTTGCTGTCATCGGCGCGGGTTCGGCCGGTTTTTCGGCGGCGATTACGGCCGCTGAACAGGGCGCAAGGGTCGCACTTATCGGCAAGGGAATGATTGGCGGCACATGCGTCAATGTCGGGTGTGTGCCTTCCAAAACCATGATCCGTGCCGCAGAGGCCGTGCATGGTACAGGGGCCGCTGCGCGTTTTCCCGGCCTCTCCGGAAACGCTCATGTCGCTGACTGGCAGTCCCTGATCAAGGCTAAAGAGGATCTGGTTTCCGGTTTGCGTCAGAAGAAATACATCGATCTGCTGCCCGAATATGATGGCATCGATTATCTCGAAGGGGCTGTTGTATTTAATGACACCGGTCTTCTGCTTGACGGCAAAAAGCTTGTTGCAAGAAAGACAATCATTGCAACCGGCACATCCCCGTCATTTCCCGATATTCCAGGCATTGAGAATGTCCCCTGTCTGACCAGCACAACGGCACTTGAACTTGATCAGCAGCCACGATCACTTCTCGTGATTGGCGGCGGATATATCGGTTGTGAACTGGCTCAGATGTTTGCACGGCTCGGCAGCTCGGTTACGCTGGTGACACGGTCACGGCTTCTTCCCGAAGCAGAACCGGAAATTGCTGCATCGCTCACTCAGGAGTTAAGGAATGAAGGGGTATCCGTTCGCACGGGCCTCACCTACGAGAGGGTTGAATGGAAGAATGATAAAACGGAACTGACCATTAACGTTGATGGCCAGGCCGAGGTTCTTTCTGCTGAACATATCCTGGTAACGACGGGCCGTAAGTCGAATACAAACGGATTAGGACTCGAAACGGCCGGAATTGAAGTAAATTCGAATGGCGGAATTGTTGTGGACGCTTACATGCGGACAACGCGTCTCGATGTATATGCTGCGGGCGATGTGACCGGGCGCGACCAGTTCGTTTATATGGCAGCTTATGGCGCCAAACTTGCGGCACTAAATGCCTATAACCGTGACGAACGGACATATGACAACACAACGATGCCCTGGGTTGTCTTCACCGATCCACAAGTTGCTGGCGTAGGTCTTTCCGAGGTTCAGGCACAGAAACGGGGCTTTGTGGTCAAGACATCTGTCGTACCGCTTGATCAGGTGCCCAGATCACTTGCCGCCCGTGATACACGCGGTTTGATAAAACTCATTGCAGATGAAGCAACTGACCGCTTGCTGGGCGCTCAGATATTGGCACCCGAGGGCTGTGACAGCATTCAGACAATGGCGCTGGCCATACGGTTTGGGATGACCGCCCAAGAACTTGGCGACACGATTTTTCCCTATCTGACCACAGTCGAGGGCCTGAAACTTGCCGCTCAGGGCTTTGCGAGAGATGTCGCCAGACTGTCCTGTTGTGCCGGGTAACACCATGCGACGATGATAAGGAATTTACAAACGTGACACCGGACCTGTTCAACCTGATCTTTCTTGCGCTGGGCTTGGGATTTTTGGGATTTATCGAGCCCTGCACGATTGGCGCGCATATGCTGTTTCTCAACAGCCAGTGTGACCGTTCACTGCGCATGCGGGTTGGGGCTCTGGCTGCATTCATGCTCGCACGCCTGCTGGTCATGGGCGGTTTCGGCGGAGTGATCGTCATGCTGGGACAACGCATGATTGGACTTCAGACCGGGGCATGGCTGATCTTCGGGGCACTCTATATGGTCATCGGAATTGTCTTCCTGTTCGGTGCAGGGGGACGGTTTCGGCGGCGTATCCGCATTGCGCCAGTCGGATGGCGGATCACGAAAAACCCATGGGTTCAGGGCGTTGCGTTTGGCCTGAATATTCCCGCCTGCGCCGCGCCGATCCTTTTCGGCCTGATGGGGGCCGCAACCGCAACAGGCTCCGCCGCAAAGGGTTTCATTGTGATGGCGGTCTTTGCGCTGTCGTTGTCACTTCCATTGGTACCGTTTTCGGTCGTGCCGCGACTTACTTCGCTTCTTGTCGGACTTGCAGACTGGATGCGTCCGCGCCGCTGGTTGACCGGCTTTGTTTTCGTCGCCCTTGGCCTATGGTCAATCTGGTTCGGGCTATTTGTCAATCTGGCAGACTGGGCAGAGGAAGCCGACAAAAGGTCGTATTGTTCGCAAGCCGTTCAGCTTACATGTGAATTTTCTTGGTGTGATCCTTTACCTGATTCAACAAATGTCAGCTCCAAGGGCATAAAGGGAAGTTATGTGATCGTGAACAAAACCGAATCACATACCGTCCGCAGGATCTGCCAACCGGATTTGTCGATTGTGCAATCCACGACACAGCGCTAGAGAAATACCATATAAATACTTTTTTGATACTTATTAAGTATCGTCTCAATTCTGGATTGTGCAATCCAGTTAGGGTAGGCAAACAGCGGCGCGTAACGGTCACGGGTTGAGGTTCACTCTATTCAGGTAGTCGCCGCCTACTCTTGAGCTCTCGCCCAGGAGCAGATCCCGGCAACCTCCACGGAACCCGGCAAGCGGTTTCCGCCCTTTCGGGTAACGGCTCTCGCAATGCCGGCATAGATCGATGCGCACCAGATCGCAGATCCACATAGCTCTATAATCCATGATCCGCATATGCGGCGCGGCTGCATTAGTGCTTTGCCCTCGGCCGTAAAGCAGAATCAGGGTCCCCGTTCGCCCCCTGGACGGGCGCGAACATCCCATATTCAGCTTGACGGCATTCACCCTTTTTAGACGACGGGAAGAAGTTGAACCGGCCAGATCGGCCAGCCAGTTGTCACTATGAGGATAAGAAAGATGCATAGCGTAACAGATAGAGATATTCAGGCCGCCAAGCGTATTGCCCTTGAGTTTGATGCCGCCGTCAGGGCGAATGATGGAGATGCCGCCAATATGGCTGCGAGGGCTTTCCGTGCTCTCATTATGGAGGCCAATGGGGAGAAGGGCAGCTTTGGAAGTTTTACCGACGATGGGGCCGGAACGGTTATCACAGCAGCACTTGCGGCTGAAGCCGGAGAAGTTCCGCACTGGGGGCAGAACGGGTTGTTTGTTCTGAAAACCAACCATGGCCGAGCATTGGTCGATTTTACCTGCCCACTGGATATATGCAGCAGCTTTGGGTTTACAGCTATCGATCTTGGTCTGCCATTTATTTCCGAGACAGGATATCGCTCTCATTTCTATATGGAATGGTCGCCACTGAGTATTGAGGAAGTTGCCGCCGACATTTTCTGCAACTACGCAGAGGCCAAGAAAATGGCAAACATCGATATCGAATATCGGCAAAGCCGGAGCAACTCACTGCCCGAATTCGTAAAGCCTTCCTGTACAGCGTTTCAGGGCATTCCAACGCTGACCGATACCAGAGGCCAAATCGGCTTTCAGTTTTGATCGGTCGGGCCGAGCAGTGGGGGAGCCATGCTTTGAAACGACAAGATGAAAAATACTCAATGCGTGACTTCCCTGCATTTACACAGTCCGACGGTCAAATCGAGTTTGTTCTTTAAGTCTCAGAGCATATTTAAACCACAGGTGACACATGACAACTCTAAATGTTTGCAATCTGCGTGAACTCATCATTGGGGGAATGTTGGAAGCTCGCAAAAAAATAAGTGCAGACTTGGAGCAGGCTACCAAAATCGAACAGCATTTCTATACTGATGACGACCGCAACACCATGCGGGAACAGCTCGCGGAATATGACGCATTTCGTCATGAACCTGATCGCTGGTTTCGTTCGCTGGGGCGGACAATCCCGAATAAGAAACAAGAGAGCTAAGTCTGTATCAGGAATGCATTGGATCGAACGCTCTAAGCCACGTGATAGAACCGGCAGAATTCTGCCGTTTCTATTTCTTTTGTCCAAGCACACGCACCATAGCGGGAAAGTCATATTCGATCACGCATGTACGATAGCAATGATCACTCAGAGCATCCCATTTGGCATGTATGTAATAGAGCTTCATTGTATGTCGCAACTGGGTGACGGCTTCAGGGTCTCGCGTCCACACCAGCAACTTATCAATTAACCGAAGAAACCGTTCATGGATTTCCTTGATGTTCGTAGGACGCGAGATTTCCTTGAGTTTTCGCTTTTCCCTGTCAATTTCGAGGCGGATCAACCGAACCTCTTCTGCGTTATCCTCAAGCCAAGCATTTCCATTCAACAAATCAAGGCTATTTAGTATGTGTTCTGCCCGATCACGTAGCCCCTTAAGTCTGACTTCAGCGGTCTGGATGCGTTTGTTGACGCGCTCACGCTTTTCGACCATTTCGTCACTGTCATAGAACTGCGCAATGTCAGAAGTTTTGAGGCGTTGTGCTTCGCGTAGGACGACATCGATCAACTGATCATAGGGAACAGACCTATGCGGGCAATTGGGGTTACTACAGGAATAGTGATGTGCCCAGTGTGCTCCGATCTTTGTGCCGTGTTCTGCGCATCTGAGGCGGCCAGCAAAGACTGCTGTAACGCGCTCTCTTGTTTTAATCTGCCGCTCACGCCAACTACGATTGAGATTCTTGTGAAGCTGCTTGGTCTCTTCAGGTGACCGCAACTTGACCATTTCCCGATACTCGTTCGCTTTGCTTGAGCGCTCATCAAGCATTGACTGTACTTCATCAAAAACCTGATCATCGACAATTTGAAGTTCCGGGATCGGAACACGCACCCATTCATCCTCAGGGCGAACCACAGGCACTTTACGCCCCGTCGATGGGTTCTTTCGGTAGTGAAGTTTGTTGAATGTAACAATACCCTTGTAAAGCGTGTTACGGAGCAGGCCCGTTTTGCGGGATCGCGTGCCGACAAGGGTTGTTGAGTTCCATTTACCGCCGTTTGGCGATGCTATACTTTCCGCATCCAACTCTTCACAGATGTATTTAAGCTTGTTGCCCGATTGATAGAGTTCAAAAATTTTCCGAACGGTTGCCGCCTCAGATTCAATGATCTGGCGCTTGCCCCGTATCGGTTCCCCACGTTCATCAAATGTACGGACGAGTTCATATCCATATGTGTTGCCACCGGGAACGCCACCACGCAGGACGGCCGAGACAACACCGCGATGGGTTTTGTCTGACAAATCCTTGAGATACAGAGCATTCATTGTACCCTTCAGGCCAATGTGAAGTTCGTTGATAATGCCCTCAGAAATGGTTTCGACTTCAATGCCAACGAAACCCATTTTTTTGAAGAAGTTTGCTACGTCCCCCTGGTCTCGACTGATACGCGACAGATCTTCGCAAACAATCCGGTCAAATCGGTTGTCGAACGCGCCCATAAGCAAACTTGATATGCCCGGTCTGCTATCCATGTGAGCACCAGACATAGCTTCGTCGTAATACACGTCAATCACATGGTATTTCTGAGCAGAGCAATGCCCTTCACATCTCACTATTTGATCTTGCGTACTGGTTGTTTGGCGGTCTGTAGAATGACGTGCGTAGATCGCAACTCTCACGGCATACCCTGTCTGAAATTGGTCAATGGATTGAGCTGCCCGGGTCTTTCTTTATCACTCTATGACGCCACGCGTACATTCGGGCTGGGGGCAATTGCTGATCGCCACTAGCCGTCGTCACAATGTGGGTACCCTTTTCATCTTCGTCGAACAAACGTGGCCCTTTGTCGGCATCTCTGTATCCAAGGAATTTACAAACATCGGTTCCGACAACCCATAACGGACCATCGATTTCAACATCTCGAAACACTACGTTTTTGAAACTAAAGGTGATGATACCGCTCATTTATCGGCCCTCATGAAAGCACAACTTGAGAGTGAATATAGAATTCGAACTATGTTGATAAGCCACAGCGGAATCGGATGTGCAAGCAATATGTGACCGGAGTGTGACTTGCCCAAAAATGGCCGTTGGACAAGGGGTTGGCGGGTTTCTGCGAGTTTGCAGGAGTTCGCAAGAGTGTGCAGGAGTTTGCAGAACTTCGCACAACTTTGACCTGTCGTTTCTTGGGCAGGATAGGTTAGGTGATATCACCTAACGATCATTCCATGACCCTCCTGCCTTATTCGCATGGCAAGCCATGCTCAACGGGTAAAAAGGAACTGACATAAAGCACCTTCCCACATATCATTAACTACAGGTGCAGTTTGAAATGATAGAGGTACAGAGCAATGACTGAGATCATCCCGTTTAGCTTTGAAGGTGCTGAAATCCGCACGGTTTATAGGAATGATGATCCGTGGTTCGTCGCCATGGATATTTGTGAGGCGTTGGGAATTGCGAATTCGCGTGATGCGATGGATCGACTAGATGATGACGAAAAAGATGAGGTCGGTTTAAGCGACGCCATCGGTCGGAAGCAGGAAATGACCGTTATCAATGAAAGCGGCCTTTACATCCTGATCCTGCGTAGCCGCAATGCTGTGAAACCCGGCACCCTACAACATCGGTTCCGCAAATGGGTTACATCCGAGGTCCTGCCTACAATACGAAAAACCAGCCTGTACGATGCCGGGACCAGCGAGGCAGCGCCAGATTTGCAGGCAGGCACACGCAATCCTGGCTATAGGTTGTTTGAAGCCATCATTCGTCCCGATGGTAATTGGGGTAAGGTTTGGGCCGTTCCGGTCTATAGACTGGGTGACACTGACTATTGGAATGTGCCGCTGCTACTTGAGGCATATTGCGGGTCAAGAGATTTCCCAGCGCACCTTTCTCCGCACGACTACGCTTATAATCTGATGAGGGAACTTCCTGAACTTCAGGCTGCCAGTCCGCTTTGGGTTGCACATCATTTCAATTTGAAAATCATTATTCAGGGGGCGAACGGGGGTTACGATAAACGAACTCGTGAGTTTCTTGAGCAAATTGAGAATGCACACTTGACCGAGAAACCACTGCGTTCGGGCACCGTTGTTCATCTTCGAGATGTAACTAAACAGCCAAGCTGACATTACCTTGACTAGATATGTGTGCATGTGTTCTTAATGACCCTTCATTATGGAGGGGTGAATGACTGAATATACTCTGGACAACAAATCGCAAAGAATACCGCTACAGCTTGACCAAGACGAGTTGGTCAAACTTGATGAGCTGGGGGCTCGGCTATCTACGACGAGAAACCAAACTATCCGTTTGTTGATACAAAGAGAGATTTCAGTTCCCCGGATTGCAATTCCAGAACCCCGTACTGGAGAGGTTTTTCGGGTAGCCCAAGGTGCATATGGTGAGACAACGGAAATCCGTATGAAGAACGGTCGTGTTTTGCACTTCTACGTTGCTCCCTATCGCAATCGTTGTTGTATTCTGCTACTCGACCCTGAAATGACAGAGTCAGTTGGCTATCCAAACTACGATGAACTTTACGGGGATTCCGATGTTCTGGATGCTATTCTGGACTTGCGAGAGACGAAATATGATTGGGATGATCCGAGGTATCGGAACATTTGCAAATCGCTAAACATTGACCCCGACGAGAAACGGCCACAGTTCGTCAAAGAATTCGAGCGGATTGCACGAGGGTTATCGAACCGTCAGGCTCGGTTCAGTTACATTTCCCCACATTGGGAACTGCTGCTTGATCTGGTTGACCTACTGCGATCTGACATTCAGCCGACCCTCCAAATGCTCAACAGGGCAAAAGAGAGGTTCGACACATTGTCGGCGAAGGAACGTCCAGATGTTTATAATCAGGCGTTCATCGCTGCCGAAAGTCGGAAATTGCCTTCTGAGCATCGTTTAACGACAGATATTATATTCCTGCCGAGCTGGACTGATTGCTACTGGAATAAGCGTGTTGGCCTTTGGGAATGCAAAGAGTGTGATGATGATGGGTGGACATCGGGCCATAATCACGACTTGCATGGTGTTGCCGCATTGCCGTCAGGAAAGCTTAATGATGTTCAGGCCGTGATAGTTCAGAAACTTAAAAAGCAGGGTGTCATTTTCCTGAATGCGGGCGAAGTTCAGGATTACCTAAACAACGAGGGGGCTTACTGGGCTTGGAAAAACCTGACAATTAGGAAAGTTTTCGAAGGGCATCATGGTGCACGAAAACCAACAACGTCTGAAAAGATGAAATGGCGAATGCGTAAACCTGAAACGCCATTATATGACCGATGGTTGGGGCGACAGGAAAGAGCAGCTTGATATAGCTAAACTCTTGACCCGGACAAACCACGGGATTGCTGTTCAAGGATGTTGATTCCGGTTATAATTTTATGATCCGATTTGAATGCAGGTGCCCTGATAATGGCAACTAGAGAACAGCTCGACGATAGTTATCGTCCGTTGACGCAATCAGAACTCCAATCGCTGAAGCACGATATGCAGAATTCACTGCATATGATGCAGCAACAGGCATTTCTGAAGTCAATGGCGAAACGCTATATCTGGTGGAAGTCCCCAGATGAAGCGATTGCCAACCCGGACAGGGTACTTGCACAGCTCATGAACATCGGCGATTTCGATGATGTTGTCGAAATGGTCAAGCTTTTCGGGAATGAAAGACTTGGCCATGTTGTCAGTAACGCTGTGGCCGGCTGGTTTAATGAACGCTCCTGGTCTTACTGGCATTATCGACTAGGGCTTGCCGACATTGATCATGTTCCAGCAATGCCTGTGCGACGGTTCGATTGACGATGGCATTCTTACCTCGCATGGACATTCTCCCAGATGCTCAACGCGATCTTTGGCCAGATTTCAAGGATGTCACGCAGCAGGGCTGGGTGCTGTATGGTGGGACAGCCGTTGCCCTCAGGTTAGGCCACCGACAATCCGTGGATTTCGATTTTTTCTCTGATAGGCCCCTTGATCGAGATGGATTGCAGTCCGCGTTCACGGCCCTGAATGACAGCAGAGTCATTCAGGAGGAGCAGAATGGGATAACACTTCTGGTTAACCCCCCCGGCAACACTGAAGACACCGTTAAAGTCTCTTTCTTTGGAAATATATCGACTGGTCGGGTGGCAACACCAGACATGACGGATGATGGTGTGCTTCAGGTTGCCGCACTTGATGATCTGATGGCTATGAAGCTAAAGGTCATACTTCAGCGGGCCGAGGCGAAGGACTATCGCGATATTGCAGCTATGGTCGATGCAGGCATACATGTGGATCAGGGGCTTTCTGCGGCACGCCAGATGTTCGGGGATACTTTCCAGCCGAGTGAAAGCCTCAAGGCGATGACCTTTTTCGGGGACGGAGATCTCCACACGCTGACATCCAAGGAACGCGCTACTCTCGTCAATACAGCAAGTGCAGTTAACCGGCTGCCCGACGTGGCGCTGAAATCGAGAAGCTTGATAGATGAGCGCAATCTTCAGGTACAGATTCCGCATGCCCTGAAACCATATCATGCTGCACTGGAAAAACTGGAGAACTCTGGCGCTTCCGAGCCGGAAACCGCAGTAGCGCGTCGTAAACTGGCAATTGCACAGAGCTACTTTGATAAAGGGCTACTGGATGTGCCTGGAGCACATTCCGAGAAGATCCCCGAACAGGCACTTCAGGAAGCACGACAGACAATTGCAGAGCCATCATCCACTGATACATTGAAATCAAGAACGACAGCCGAAAAGCCCGAGAAGCAAACGATCAAGAAATCCCGGGGCACGGGGTTCGAAATGTAACCCTGAAAGACTTACTCGATAGACCGGCCGACTTTTTGCGTAGGCTTCGTGTCTTTCTGCTTCTGCTTCTGCTTAATCCCGGCCGAGCGCAGCGTATCAGAAACCTTGCTCTGGTCACTTCCTTTGAGAAGATCCCCAAATGACATGCTGTTGCGCTTTTTGTCTTGCCCTGAAAGCGGCGGCACCAGCACCTCGGCTTTGATAGCTTGAGCGGCTTCTCTCGCGAGATCAAGCGGGCGGTTCTCCTTTGCCATATGGGCATCCATGGCAGCAACGAGCATCTCGCGTTCTGGATGACAGCGCCGGAGATTCTCACCAACGGCCTTTAGGTTCTCAGAATTCACCACCCATACGACGGGCTTGTGGGTATGACGGTTCAGCTCAATGGCGCTTGTCAGATCATCGGCAATCAGAATTGGCTCGGATGGGTCTTTGGATATTCGTCCACCAACAACGTGATGAGCCCCTTTAATGCCCCCACTTCCGGCGAGTATTTCGGCAGATCCGCTTGGAGAAACACGATACACGCCAGAAAGACGATTTCCGCCGTCTCTAAGCGGGATAAGGGTATTGCCGTCATCATCAACCCGAAATCCACTCCAAGCCTTCTCAGTGCCCATTTTGGGGCGCAAGGTTATCGCTTCCTTGTCGGGGCGGCTGGCGGATTGCCATGCCAACCATCCATCATCACCAACCATATCCGCCATTTCACTTCGAAGAGCAGTTATAGACGGTGATGTTTCGGGATCTGGCAAGATGCTTGCTTGCCAGATGTTTCGGTGGGTGACAACTTCTCGCGTTTGAAGGGTGCCGTTTTCATCCTGATACTCCTCTTGAACAACAACTTCTTTGCGTTCAGTTACTTCAAGTGAAATCCAGTCTCCGGTATGTGCGCCAGACTGGCTCACAACATCGGCAACATCGACACCCCAGACGTAACGGTCGGTGCCATTGATATCTTGCAGCTTCACATAACTGGAATTGGATTTATCAGGATCAAAATCATAGTGATCATTTCCGAAATCGAGTAACCGTGCGCCGGCTCGGTTTGGTTCATGTTTGGCATACTCTTTGAAAGAGGTAGCAAGCGCCGGTCGGACAATATCCACGGCCAGATTTTTTGCTTTGTCCTCGTCGTCCAGTTGACCGGACGCATCTAGGGCGATGACGATTTTTACATCGTTATGCCGAAGCCTGATCTGTTCAGTCGTTTCTGCCCATGAATGTGTATCGGCCGGCACAACAACAGGACAGCGTGTAGCGCGATGAATTGCCGCTGCATCTGCATAATTCAGGGCCACGACAATCGTATCCTTTTCCTCACGCCATTGAGGATCAATCATATGGTAACGGGGGTGGTCTGGCTCTGTGGGCTGCACAAGATCCTCGCGGCCCATGTCGTCGATTAAAATCACATTCTCTATACGGCCCGAACGGTCTTTAAGAGGGACTGCGACTTCACCGGATTTTGTGATCTTCACCCCATAGCCACGCAGGCCATTCGTTTTAAGCCAGTTGGAGTTCCCCGGTGTTGCCCAATGTTCGCATTCGTCCCATACAAGAAATGCTTGATCGTTGACTGCATGCGCAAATGTTCGGCGCAGTATCGTATGATCATCATGATGGGGCATGGTCACAGATCGCACATTCGGCAAAGTGAGTGGCGTTTTAGTGGCCACAATCGGCTTAATCATGGGATTGCGGTGACGGTGTTCTGTGATCGTCTTTCGGAGATCCTTGGCATCGGGAACGAAGACGACAGGGCGACGGGTCGCATCATGTATTTTGACCGCATCAACATAGTCGTCGGTAAAAATGACAGGGCCTCTATCGGACTGCTTCCGTGAATCTATGAGATGGGTCAACCCGCGTGCTTTAACATTTCCGATCTGCATGCGTTTGCCGTCGGGCGCATAGATACTCACCCTTTGCATGTAACCGTTGGCATCCTTCAATGGAACGATCAGGTTACCTTTGTCGTCTATCCGGCATCCCCGGCCGGTAGATCGTGATGCAGCCAACCAGTTAAGGGATTTCGCATTTGCCCATTGGCCGGCTTCACGCCAAGCCGCCAGAGCTGGCGCTGCCAACTTTGAAACCGGGGTAGGTTTGTCATCCCCAAAGACCATATGAAGGAATTCCTGCTGAGCAATCAGAAACACCATGGCCATTGGGTCTTTGTACGCTTCACTGAGTAGAAACAGCTTCCAGTTGGAAATCGTCCGCTGGAAGAAAGAGCGCCTTTTATGCACCGGCTTTTGCATATTCAGATAACGTCGCCAAGTTGGCGACATCGCAGGGTGTCGCATGTTGGGGCGTCTTTTGTACCGACGTTTGGGAGGCAGGGATTTCTTATCGCCATCTTCAGCTATAGGAGGTGTGAAACTACCGAGCTTTTTCTCAAGCGCAGTCTTACTTACCTTGCGGTCCAGTGCTGATGCCTTCATGCCTTGACCGTCAGGGCCTACCAGAACAAAACCATTGCCCCGTTTTTTCAACGTGATGTCATATTCGGCTACGATCTTATGCAGATCCTGCCATGTCTCGGCACCATTGATGTGTTCAAGAATCTCTTTACGATGCTGGAGAACATGATTTTGGAAGCTTTCCTGCCATGTCTGGGCTTCATAGTCACGTGCAGATGGTGACAGTCTTGGCCCCTGGTTGCCGGTCTGTGACATGCCGTTGTCGATAAACAGCCCGTACTCTTTTTCGAGCTTGCGCGACACACGATCAAGCACTTTGTAATCGCGGTAGGGGGTGACAACCTGGAGCGTTCTCGGATGGATCTTGTTAAATGCGATGTGCATATGAAAATTGTCGGTATTGATATGCGTTCCTGCAACATATTGGTGTTCAGCATATCCAAGCCCTTTGGCATAGGCTGAGGCAATGTCCTTGAGATCCTTTTCAGACAAGTGGTCTTTCTCCCCGGGGCGGAAAGAAACCATCATGTGATATGACTTGTCTGTAATTTCAGGCTTCATGCGACGAACGGCATACACTTCGCGTAGGGCGAGTTCCAGATCGTCGAGCGTTTCGCCTGAACCGCAGTTTGATATCCAGAACTTGTCGAGCTTTTCCCCGGGTTCTTTTGCCGCCGCAATGTATTCGGCAAGTGCCTTGTAATTGTCGGCTACATCGGGCTTCTTGGGGATTTTCTTGGCGATCATTTTGCGCCGCGTCCGATAGAGTTATCGACTTTTCGAACAGTGTCCTTCAGCTCGTCTTGAGTGGATTTTATCTGGTTGGCCAACTCGTCGTATTTACGCAAAAGGTCAGAACTCAATGGCTCGTCCATCACGAGTTTGAGCAGGTTCCCCAAACGGGCAAGGTCTGCATTTACCGATAGCAAATCAAGAATACCCTGCGAGGCTTCAAAGTCTCGTTGATCAGGTAACGGGCTATTCATTAGCAGACGGCGCAGCACTTCGGATTGCGTGAGCCGTAATTGCTTTGACAGTTGATCCAGACGATCACTCTCTGAGTCTGGCAAAGTGACCAGAAGCCTACGCTTTTTTGTTGGCACGATCCATTTCCTGAGAAGGTTTAAAAGAATAAGTGCTGCCGGTGTAATCTCACCGGCAGCTAAGCGTTAGACCGTCATATGATTTGACTGGTTGAGTTGCTTCTTCGGCGTTGCCTGGATGGATTTCCCCCGGCCGACAGAAACGCCAAGATCCGCAAGCTGTTTTCTCACGTCCTTGCGGAATTCATCAAACCCACGATTTACGTGCAGATCATTGAAATCCGTAAGACCTTGCAGTTTGTCCTCGGGCGAAAGAGGTGGTTTGAGAATACTTGCATCTGAACGACCGGCGGCCTTGTTCGCAGCATTCAAACCTGGATTGAAGCCAACTTTTTCGACCTGCTTATGATCGTCGTCAGCAGCAATCAAATGCTGGCGTTCGGGGTTTTGCTTGTGAAGGGCTTCGGCCACGACCGCAAGGTTGCCGCCGTCCATTGCAACAACAGCCGTAAAGCCGGTTGCGGCATTCAGGCTTTTCGCCGTGGCATAACCTTCAGCAATAATCCACGGCTTGTCTTTTTTGCCCGGGATAACGTGGATTAAACCGGATTTCTTACCGTCCTTCAGATAGCGTTTGGTACCATCTGGTTTGATGGTTTGCACATTTTCAATGAAGCCCTTCTCATTCATCATTGGCATGATCAGACTGCCCTCACGATCAACACGCAAAGTCTCGCCCGATACCTGCTTGCGTTTCAGATAAGGGTGATCGTTGCTGGCTTCGATGGCATTCTGGAATGTCGCATAAGCTCGTTTCGCCGTCTGACGATACTGGAAGCGCAGTTCTTGTTCCTGTTCTGCTTTGCGAGCCGCAGATTGAGCTTTGACTTTTTCAAGCTCTGCCGGATCCATTTTAGCGCCACTGGCCACCCATTTTACCGGCTCGCTGGCGGTTTTGAAATTCATGATCTGGCCAGCAGGAATACCTTCAAGAAATCCGCGATAGCTTCCGCTGGTTTTACCTTTGGCATCACCGTCAACCGATACACGATGCCACTTACCGTCCATCTCGGCCGGTCCATCCAGAATTAAGCCGTTTTCACGACAAGCAGCAGAAAATTCCAGGTGTGGATCGATCTTCTGATCAGATGATGGTTCGACTTTCTTCTGCCATTTGGCAAAAGCTTTCATGTCAGATCCTTCGTGAACGAACCATGCCTTATCGCGGCGGTCCCATTTGGCACCGAGGGCCTTGGCTTCATTCTTCTCGCGGAAGGGTACAGAGAGATAAACGCGTTTTTTTTCTGCATCGGTTGTGTCGGGAGCGTCTTTAATCGATCCGACCATAGCTCTTGCCTCCTGACTTCTCTTTTTTCCCTTCTCATCCCGCGCTGCGAGAACCGTGTTGATAGAGCCTTCAGCAACATCTATTCCCATGTCACCATTTTCCAGTCCGGTGGCCTGCTTACGGATCGCCGTATGTAGTTTTTCCATTTCAGGGGTTAGGTAAGTGTACCGGTGATTGGAACCGTCATTGTACCAGTCATTGCCAATAATAGTGGTCTCTCGTCCACCTGCGACTATCGACAGATTAGACATCCCGAAAGGTCGAGAGCCTTCAAGGCCTCTTACAGCTTCACCCAAAGAATCAAAGTTTTGCACGTCCCCCATTCCGTCCAGTTTATAAATACGGGTGCTGGGTTTTGCTGAATCATAAATAGCTTTCCTCTGCGTGAGATCGTTCTGCTGGTTTTGGATTGATTGATTAATCGGGCCATTTGAAAGACTTATTTCGAGTGGTTCACGCAGGCGATTGAGATGCTCATCTTTGCGCTGTTCGGCGGGTACATGCCATTCCGGTTTCTGGACGTGGGCTTTTGGCCTGGGACCATCCAGATCCCATAAAGCCGAGGCCAACTCGCGATGAAGCGGCGACGCCAATGCTTCACCTTCCATCAATGACAGCGTTTCGTCCCGGTGCGCGATGCCAGTAGCACGGCGTTCCGGCGAAGTTGCATAGTCTGCGACCCAATCAATCTTTTGGAATTGCTCGGCAAGCTGAGCGAATGCGTGATGTTCCTCATCATAGCCAGGCACAATAGAGGCAAAGCTGCCCCAGTTGGCGGCTTCTGCTGTCTGTCCGAGAAAGCGCCTAAGGTTATCGTTGGAAAGGTCGGATGCTTTCAATCCTTCCTTGATCTGATCGGCTGAGAGTTGTTTCTTGTTTTCACGATTTCCGGCAAGTACCAGCGTATCTTGAATATCTATCGCCCACAGGGTCGGGTGTGCGTGTGCATGGTTCTCGAACATATGGTTGACAATTTCTTCACGCTCGACGGTCATTTGGTCATGTTGCGCCATGTTGACCGTCTGGCCGACTACCGACGGCTGATGTTGAGCCATAGCCTGTTGCCGTTCTTTGGCCGGTGTGAGTTCAAGACGTTTTTCCGGTTCCATGATCCACGTTTTGATCACTTCTGCGTCGCGGGCGGCCTGAAACAACACATTGCGATCTTCCTTGATCGCTGTCATCCAACCTTCAATGTAGCTTGCGTGGCGTTCAGGATAGTGGCCAAGCCCCAGTTCAGTTGTCGTCATGAAAGAGGCTATCTCTGCCCGAAGCTCTTCGCGAGCATAGGATTCAGAACCAAAGGGGCCACCTTCGCGTGCAAGCCGCGAATGATGGCCAGTTGAATGGCCGCCTTCATGCAGAGCGGTCGCGTAATATTCATACTGACCTTTGAACAACCCTTTTGGCGGCATATGGATTTCATCCGCCCCAGGTTGATAGAATGCGCGGTCACGCTGATCGTGAAAGATAGGAACATTGAGTTCGGAAAGAACCTGTTCGGCCCGTTCGACAGGGTTGAAATTTGGTTCCTGGCCAATGAATGGTTCCAGCCCATCGATCTGCGAGCCGTTGAAGACGACAGCGTGAAACACCTTGGGACGCTCCAGCCGCACTTCTTGATAGCGTTGCTTGCCCTGGTCGTTGAGGATTGGTGCTCCGCTATTATCTGTCATTGGTCGCCGGTCGGACCACTGCCAGTATTCAATTTGAGTGCCTTTCTCACCCTTTCGCACTTGATAACCATTGGCTTGTGACTGGCGATAGGTCGTCCAACGAGGATCTGCGTAGCCTTGCGCTTCGAGCCATATCTGGTTCATGCCACGATAGGGTTTGCCCGTGGCAGGATTAAATGCTGGAACGCGAACATTGTCGGGTTCCCATGGTTTTTGCCAAGGAGCAGTGCCGGCGGCAATTTGATCGATCAGCGTATCAACGACCTGATCGCGGAAATTTTTCTTAACCATTGCCCAACACCTCCTCGATGGCGGTCGGATCCTCGCCGTCAAAATGGCTGTCCAGTGCCGCATCCATAGACAACGCCTGTTCCTCGAAAGCGCCCATGGCTTCGGCGACATCAGGATCGACAGAAACAGGGCCAATATCACTTGCTGCCGAGACGGCCTGTGTCGCGAGTTTGAGATATTCTGTTTCGTTTAATCGGGCGTTTGCGCCCTTGATAATTTCAGGCTGCTTCATGGGTATTCTCCGTTGCTGAAGGCATGTTGTGGTGAACAGGGGAGTGTTCCATTTCGGGTGGTGGCATCTGAGAGCGACGGTTTAGCTCTTTGTCGAGGAAATAGAGGTTTTGCGTGCCATGGATTGGCGGAATACCCGCAACAAAGATCAATGAATCGCCGGGCTGTGCTTTCTTGCCCTCTGTATCGATGACAGGCAGGCGCATACATTCATCTGCGGTAAGAAGAGGCCGAGATGTTTCTTGAATATTGTCGGAATTTGATCCCGACATCTGACCGGATTTGCCCGATTGAGAACGCCGTTTCTGGACAATCGTGGTGCGGCCACTCATATCTGAAATCAGCTTTGCTGTTTCAAGCTTGTTTGGCGTAAAGGCGATACGCACTTTCGAGTTGGCCATAAGCGATTCATCTTTGCCGTAGCATTTATGAAGCTGCTCGACATTCTGAAAAATCATGTATGCCCGGATGCCGTATCCGGCCATGAACGCGAGCGATTCCTCCAGCACTTCCATTTTCCCGAGGGCTGCCAACTCATCGAGCATTAAAAGAAGTGGATGCTTATAACTTGCGGCCAGACTTTCAGTTTGCCGGCGTAAAAACAGGTTCAGCATAATTCTGATCAAAGGCCGAAGACGGTCTTTGTCCGCAGGGCTGACGACAAGGTAAAGGGCCATCGGACGATCACCGTTCATCAAATCAGATAAGCGGAAGTCGCTTGTTGATGTGTTTCTTGCAATGATTGGATCTGCAAAGACTGTGAGCTGTGTCTTCGCGTTGGAATGGACACCCGAGCGTTCCTGCGGAGCTTTAATAGCCAAACTGTTTGCGCCGCGACGGACCTCTGTGTTGACGTGCTTGAGGCCGTGTTCATATTCAGCCATGGCTTCAAGGATCTTCACGAAGTTGTCCTGGGCGGACATTTGATCATCCCCGTCTTCGGCGGATGCCCCGGGGCGGGCAGCTTCCAATGCATCGGCTGGCGGTTTCACGGTTGAAATGCCTGAAAGGAACGTATTTACATCGTCAAAACAGGCGACGCGGTTCTCTTCTTTCCGGGTTTTGTATAGGACATGGAGCAATACGACAGAGAGCCAGCCATACCCTTCTTGCCGCCAGTAATCGTGCATCCCTTTGCCGTCTGGATCGATGATCATCTGAGCGATGTTTTGGCAGTCGCCAATGTCTCGTTCTGTATCAATGCGGATCTCAGCAAGTGGATTGAAACGTGATGACCCACTGATTGCGGCCGGCTCGAACTTTTCTACCCGAATGCCAAAGAACTTCAGCCAACCGGCCGTTTTCGTGTAGTTCTCACCCTTGATGTCAAGCGTGAGGCTAGAATGAACCCATGTGAGCAATGTCTCAACAATCAGGGATACACCCTTGCCAGTACGAGTAGCAGCCCAAACCAGCACATGTTCTGGCCCTTTGTGGCGAAGCACTTTGATTTTGCCCCGCCAGGTTCTGATCGCACCAACGACAACAGAATCACCCGCTTGGCGCAAAAGACGCGCCTTGCGGATGTCTTTTAGTGTGGCCCAACGTGCGGAGCCGTGTAGTTCATTTCCTTTCCGAGATCCGGCAACAGTATCGTTACGTGCACGGGCAAGAAGAACACCAACTACCACCATCAAAGCTGTACCGGCGATTACCGTGTAAACCGCAGGCATGAGCATTTCATCGGGCAGGCCGGCAGGGTGTGAGATTGCAGCAGCAAGCCATTGCCACCAAGCAGGGTCCCTCGGGTCGAAACCAACAGAAAGATACCACTGACCGATAATGCCAGCGATCATGCCGAGAAAAATGACGACGAGGAAGAAATGACCAATGCGTTGGCTCATGTCGCTCTCCCGTCTTTCAGGATGAAGTTATCGTTAGCCGGTTGCCAGATATCCGTGATGCGACGGAACCCGTCCTGATCACGTTTGATCTGGACAACGAGATCGACCATTTCCGTAAGAAACTCGGGAATGCGGTCCATTTTCATTCCTGCCCACGCGATGTTCTGATCAAACTTGCGGTGTATTGCGTGTTTCGGATTAGTAGAATGGATTGTGAAGCTCACGCCGGTGGCGCCGGCATTGAGCGTTCCGAGAACAGCAAAGGCATTTTTCGTACTGATTTCCCCGAAAGGAACACGATCTGGGGTAATGCGGTTGACGTGATCGAAAAGAACACGCCAATCCACCATGCCAGTGTTACTGCCACTTTCACGCGCAGCTAGTAGCCCATTGCCGTCCCAAAATCGCTCAAGGAACAGCTCGCCCGAATCTTCAAGGCCGACAACGCGAACGTCGTCAGCGACAGAGGAAAGCAGCATGTTGAGCAGGCTTGTCTTTCCGGTGTTGGTCCCACCAGAAATGGCGATGTTCCAACCTTTGACCATCGCCTCAATCAGCAGTTCTTTGATTTCGTTTTCACACTTGATTTTGAGGCGATCCATCGCGTCATCGAGGTAATCACGATCCCCTTTCTTTGTTGCCGGCGTAAAGTCACTCCACGTCGGCGAGAAAGGATGTTTACAGCGTATCGCGAGGCTGAGGCCTGATCGGACAGAAGGCCCGACCAGACATTCAAACCGATGCCCCTCATCAAGTGTTGTAGAAAGGATTGGATTACTGTCAGGGTCGAAATTCAGTCCTCGGTTATTCGAAAGAGCTATGCACAGGCCTTCAATAACAGCCTGTGTTAGCCTTGGGTCTTCGATTAATTTCTTCCCGGTACCGCGACGGTCCACCACGATCCGATGCGGACCATTCAACCGAACCTCGACGGTGGTCGGGTCGTCGTAGTAACGAGCGAGTGGGGCTACGATTTTTTTGTATAGCGGGTTTATGGCGTTCATTAATACCATCCCCAATCCGACATGCACTCCGGTTTGGCCACGTTCATGTTTGGAAATCCGGGTTTCCCGCTCGAATAGACGGGGTACGTTCCGTAAGTGTCATGTTGGTACATTTCATCCGGGTCCGAGCCCAACCCGACAGATGACGCTTGCGCGGTTCGTGTGCATGTTCGCTCTAACGGATCTCCAATGACTTCGCCGTCTTCACGCGTGAGGGTTTTCGTTGCCGTCGTTGATGAAGTGGCGCAATGGTATGGTGCGCGTGTGGTTCCATGTGAACTTGAGAAACCATTGGGATCGCCTGACTGGTGACGAGCTTCATTAAAGGCCCAACTGACAGACGCCATACCGCACTGCGGCGACGGGCCGTACGTTCGGGTGGAGCCGTTGTAGGCCGTTCCATAGTAGGGATTGAAGCTGCCTACATTGAACCGGGTGTTTACGTAGGCCGTCCATTGGACATCTACATTACATTTGTTCCCAAGATCCAATGGAGTTGCTTCACCCACGATGACCTTGTGGGTTGTTTCGTCGGGGCGTTTGTAACTTTCGACTTCATCGCGTTCGTCAAATCGGGTGCAGCCTTCATAATAGGTTTTACCATTTGTCGCTGGGCCGACACCTGTATAAAGGTAAGGGACCTGTGGATCCCCGGGCAGAACTTGCGACGTCAGAACGTTGTATCGCCCTGAGAGTGTTTCGACGCCCTCGATGTAGACAGTGACAAGACGATACGCGAACAGCTTGTCATCGTGACGTTGCCAGCCCGTCAATTCTTGCTGATGGGTATAGATGACTCCGTTATCCTGACATTCCGTGACAGGCTCTTGCTTTCCGTCGAGCAGATAATAGAAGCGTTCACTGCCGATACTCTGTCCGGCCGATATGTTATGGCTCCATTTCCCCGGATCTTGGCAACCCGATGTCGTTGACTGGATGTCTTTAGCCGAAGGATCTGGCGTGCATGGGGTACGATAAATCTCGAAACCATGGACATTGATCATCACACGGCTTTGAAGCGTTACCTTCCCACTTTCGCGGTTGATGATCGGTTCACACACTTGATCGCCATTGGCGGTTTTATAGATTGTGGAGTGATCGTATTCTTCGTCGTTATCCTGACAGGACGTATCCCAATCCTGACCTTCCAGCGTGTAGATGTATTTGGATCGCCCGAACGATTTTCCGGCAAGGAAGTCGTCGCGAATATCGCACCCTTCCGTGGTTCTCTCCATCGGTACAGGCTCAACTTCAATCGACGCTGCGCAGGACGAAACCGGAATTTCCTTGCCGTTATGATTGGTGTAAACCAGCTTGCCTTGCGGTACAGCTTTCAGATTGATGTAATCGAGATAGACCGTGCAGGCATTACGGTCTTCTACAATGTCATAAACTTTTTCGGTGTCCGGCTGACAATCGCCAATTTCTTCCCGATTACCGCCGCCGTCCGTGTAGTAATACATGAACTGGGCGGTAGCTTTCATCGTCTCGACATTTTCGTCGTAGGGACAGACGGCATAGCTCGGACTGATCTTGAACCGCTCCGAGCCATCAGCGCAATCGCTGTACTCGGGCGTTCCGTCCGTCACCGTTTCAACCCGCGTTTGCTGGATCGCCTGCAACTGATCGAGATCCACACGGATATTACATCCGTTCGTGGTGATGTTGGAGCTGATGACGGGGGTTTTCTTCACATCCAGCCCATCCGGGGTCGAATATCCCGATGCATCCGGGTTGGATGATGCGTTTGAGCCGACCTTGCCTTCCGAGGCGCCAACACCTGAGTCGGCAATCTCTTCTTCGCTTTTTTCATCCTCAGGGATGTCTTCTGCGGCCGCGAGCCGTTCCAGGGCGGCCACAAGTTCTGGCTGATCTCCCTCAATCGTAATTGGCGACGACGGATCCAATGCCGTTTGGTCAAGATTGAACTGTGCAACGAAGTTGTCAGAATTCAGCGGTTCGGTGCGGTTGCCCTTACCAACACTTGAAAGCACGAGCTGACCGATTTTCATATCATCGACAGAAACATAACGGGCGTATGCCTTCGCAGTCACACCCTCAGTCAATGTCTTGGAAACGCCCGGAATATTGACAAACCCGAGATCGAGCGCTACTGGGTCGTTCTCTGGCAATTCGGTCGGGGTCTTCGTTCGGGTGATAATATTCACCTTTTCGACAAGGCCATCCATGCCGGCAGTCGGGGCTTGGGATTGTGAGCTGATACTGTCGATCTCTTGTGCGACCTGCGCTGTGGCGGGCAGGGCGAGACATGACGACAGTAGAAGCAATGCAAACCATTTGCGTTTCATGCTGTTACTCCACTTCTTTGATATACCAGTCCGTTGCCGGACGAATTTGCAGGCGTGTGCCTTGGCGAATTGTGATGATCGGCTTGAGATCAAGTGTCCGCTCAAGCATGTCGGCCGTAATTTCCCCAAACTTGTTCGAGAGTTCCTCAGACGCCTTTTCGGCAGCGGCCGTGGCCACTTCTCCATCGGCGTCCTCTGATTTTGTGCTGGCGGCCGCATAGCGCACCGCAGTGGAAATGCCGGTTAACAGGAAGGCGTTGCCGTAGCGCTGCCAGAACCTGTTATCGACTCCGCCCGAAACACCCACCCAGCCTTGCTGGTTGGTTACGTTTGAGCCGAGATTGATGATTTCTGCCCTATGGCCCGCTATCAGAACGCGCTCGCACTCGATGGCCAGTTGTGAACTGCCCATGTCAGCAGGAGGCAGATAGCTGCAAATCATGCGTGACCCTTTGGGCATCAAAACCATGCGGCCGTGATAGCCGAACACATCGCGTGTTGTCTGAAGGATCACCGATCCGGGTTCTTCGCCGCCGACTTGGCTGTTTATCCCGGTTTCAAGCTGAACCGAGATGTATCGATCCTGTGCAATCTTGCGCGAGTTATCGACCGGCAGTGTTGAGGTGCGATGTGGTCCGTCATAGTCTTCTGGTTCTTGGCCAACATCTTTCAAATCAAGCGGGTCAGGACCAATCCTGCGGCCCATTTTCGGAACCGGCACAGTGTTGGTAAATCCATCCCCTTCATCCATCGGCACACGCGGATCGTGATAGGTCGCCAGCGAGAGACTTTGGGTGGATGGTTGCGATCTGGACCACGCGGCTTGCAACGCCAGTCTGTACGGATCAGGCGCAGGAGGTTCTGGAACAGGCTCAACAACCAGCTCTGGTTCAGGTTCCGGTGTTGGTTCTGGCGCCGGTGCAGGTGCCTCGCGTTTAATGATGACAGGTGGAAAACGCGGGGCGGCGGGTTCTGGCGCCGGCGGGGCCGGTGGCGGCGGGGCTGGTAAAGCCCATGCGCTCGCATCATCGGGCGGTAAGGTCGGTGGCACCTTTACCTGTTCCGCATCGACACACAGACCATTGAGTGTGAGGTTCAACACCAGGGCGATATCGCAAATGGCGCTCATGCTCCACCTACGAACTCAATGCACATGTACTTAAAGCCGCTTTTCAGCGTTATGAGCTTTTGAGTGCTTTCGACAATGAATGTCTGCCCCTGAACCCGGGTATTTACCAGTTCGTCGAATTCATCGACCACGACATAGGCGGTCGGTAGTTCGAGATCCTTCCATTTGTCGCCAAAGCGAATGTACGTGAAATAGTCATCGCGAAAGACGGTGACAGGTTCCAGTTCCTTGTCACCGTAAAGCTTATATTGACCCCATCCGCGAAGCGCGTTGGGATCAAACTTGGCTTCTGCTACGTAGTCCTCATCGGGCGTGCCGGGGTTAGTATTGACCAGACCGTCTATTGCGTCCTTACCCTTATCAGAGGCTGGCAGGTCCATATTAGGTACTTTGGACGTATTTTTTTCATACTTATTTTGTACCAAATTTGTATCTGTATGCGCTGAAACCGGCACGGCCATCTCATCATCAATCTGGACGGTGCCATTTATCTTAACGAAAAGATCAGGGATGTTCTGTGAGTTCACACCCTCGGCGCGGAGATAAAACGGATAGACTTGTCCAGATTCTCCACGGACGATCAGAGATGTATCGTATCCAAATCCTTTGGGTTGAACGACGATCCGGTTGTGTTCTCGCTGTTGAATGAGCCAGCCGGCTTTAATCCCACGATCAATGCCAAGAATCCTCTCACCAAGTGGCAACTCGATGAGTGTTGGCATTCTTTCGCGGGTACGGATGCGATAGGTGCAATTTGCACACATGTCCGGTTCGTACACGCCATCCTCTGGCTTGGCGTAGTCCCAGACTTCCTGTATTTGACCGGCTGTAATGGGCCGGACAAGCGGACCGAAATTACCTTCGTTCTGATCTTTTGCCTGTTCTACAACACTGTCAGGAACAGGCATTTGTGGTCGTGGTGCCGTCGTAGCGGGCGGGTTGGTTGTTTGCGCACCTGTAAATGGTGCTTGTTGCCCAGGCATGGGTGGGCGGGCTGTCTGAGCCATCGCATCAAGCGCAGACAGTGCAAGAAATGCGATCAGGCAGAGCCCAAGCATGAGATGGATAAAAATCCTGAGAACCTTGGGTATTTTCATGATGAACCTCGTGCACGCAAAATCATGTCCGTTACGGTGATCCCGTATGGATTGATGTATTTCTGTTCCAATGAAACGGTTTGCTCGCTTGTGACCATGGAGAGGTAAGCGCGGAGCTTCGTCGGTTCCCCGACAGGCTTGCCGTTGCGACGGTCAATTCGGATAAAGTCGATGGCGAACTTGTAATCACCTGTCAGGCTGGCGACTTTGTTAGCGCTTTCGATACGAATTTCGCGGTCCAGACCGCCCGCTATTGCATCGGAAATCTTGCCGCTATCGATCCATTCGTTTCTGAAGTCGATCCATTCTCCACGTTCCGTCATGCGGGAGACTTCGCGCTGTCGTTCTTCCTGCGTTACGCCGTCTATTTCGAGACGGGCCTTCACGTAACGGCGGGCCTTACCCTCCAGTTCGACATCGAAGGCATTTACGTCCTCAATGACCGGCTTGATCTGAAAGCGGATTTCATCTTCGTCGGCCGGAATGATCCAGAACGGCACCTTTTCCTTCAGAGGAACCATTCCAGCAATCACGTTGAACGAGACAACCAGACAGGCCATGAGGCCGATGTTCATGCCAGCAGACAATCTGAGCATCCATGCAGAGCGACGATGTGATGCTTCGTATGCGAACGGGTCCGCAGTAACCGCAGGGGCGTGCCGGCCACGCATCGAACGGCCTGATGTCGTCGCGTCGGCTGGGGCAAGACTGCCATCGACCATTTTCTGATCGAGATGAGCCGCCCTGCGATCCCGTAAGTTTTGAAAAAAGCTGTTTAGCCGACCCATTCAAAGCCTCCGCTATTGAAATCAATCGGATCACAGACGCATGGGCTTTTGCTCATCTCATCAGTGCCGGTACCTTCTTTGGGCAGTTCAACACCATTGTCAGTGACAGCACATCCAGAGAGGAGAACGACAGTAGAGAAAATAATGATGAGATGTTTCACTGGCTTTCTCCCTCAACAGAGGGGCGAGCCGCCTTTGCAATGCCAATTTTCGCAAATGGCTTTGAGGTTTTGCTTGTGAATGGAAACCGGCCGAAGATGAATGTAAACCCGCCAATGCCCATCACCCACCATCCAGTCAGCAGGGTCAAAATTTTGGATGTGCCGGTTTGCAACCGCTCTGGCGAGATTGCCCCTAGTTCCTCGAAAATGGAGATTGCTTCATCCGGGGCAAAGCAGATCACAACTAGCGTTATGATGCCGATGATGCCGCCTACGTAGGTCAGGTAGGATGTGAAAACACTTAAAGCTAATCGCAACAGTCGTGTGATTTCCGGGAGAATGTGGTGACGTAGATAATTGAACAGAAACTTCTTATCCAAATGTTTCATTGGGCACCTGTATCACTGGAATTTTCAGGGGAACGGCTAGGCATCTGGCTTTGACCTTGTGTCAAAAGAGCCAATTGCCTTTGATTGGCGATAAGTTTCATGACCAGCCGTGACACCCCCCAAATGAGGGCCGTCAAGATGATCGACAGGAAAACCAACTGCCTGAGAATTTGCGCCTGATCGGTGACATCCAGAGCGAGGAATGCACGGATAATTAAGATCAGGGTTTCCGGCAGAAACAGAATTCCGAGACAACTTACAGACCAGAAAAGCAACCCTGTGCCCCGGTTAATGACGGAAATCACCGCACCTACCGTGTTCAGGAAAGACGGCTTTTCGCCATGTGTTTTGATGCTCATTGCAAAAAGTCCTTTCATATCAATTGTTCGAAATTCCGCCGCGTTTCAGGCGGTCCACATATTCACCGAAGTTGCTTGCGGACGAACCGCCGCCCATCTTGCCCAAATCATTGAGCGCACTGCCTTTGGCAGAACCGAGAATGTCGGGATTGTTGAAAAGGGTTTCTCTTGCCGCCCCCAGTCCTGACTGGGCAGCGCCCGTTGCTTTGTCTGCAAAGTTGAGAGCTTGCTTCAAACCGGGAGGGCCAAACTTCTTGGCCATATACATGCTGGCACCAACGGCGGAACCAGCCATGGTTGCAGCGGCGGTGTTTGTGAACTGAGATTCTGCTATGGAATTGGCGATGCCTGTGGCTTCGGTTACGAAAACCGTGCCCATGATGCCAAGGATGACGGCGAGGAAGCCCGGGCCAGTGAAGAACGATCCGCCGTCAATTCCCACCATCCTCGTATCTAGTTCCAAGGAGGTAACTGCAAACAAGCAGATCCCGATCGCTAACGTTGCCCCGTACAACACCAGTCCGGCCGCAATCAGTGATTTTAAACCTTTCCAAACCATGCCTTGGCTCCATTGGAAGCCAACACCAAGCATGATGAAGGGTGATAGACCGGCAAGGACAGCAACCCGGAATATCGTGACCATGACCTGACTGAAATAAACAACGATCAACAGGAACCAGGGGATGATGATCAGGACGCCGGTTAAAGGGCCTGTCAGGTTGCCGACAGAGAACGATTTCCAGAGTTCAAAACCGACATCTAGCACCTTCATAAATCCGCGTTCAGATGCAAACACAAGAAGGGTCACGCCGCTGTAATGATCTGTACCGTCGGCAGTCCAGTCAGCGCCTGAGACATTCCCGGCAGCGATCAGAACGGCACTCGCAGCAGCCGTCATTGTCCCGATTGCCATCTTGTAGATAATCATCACAAGGCCGGTCCCATCTGCGATCAAACCGCCTGCGACAATGACAAAGAATGTTTCGCGGCAAAGGCTTGCAAGATCGGCACGACCGAGTATCATCTTAATACCCTGAACCATCAGCCAAAGGCCGACGACGGCTATGAAAATCTTCAACATCCCACTGGAAAGAACGACCGTAAGTGCCTCGACAAACTCGCGGGCATTCTTCTCATATACCTGGACGACGTCACACGTCGCACAGAAGGGCGCGTCTATGGTTGGTGTATTAAGTGCCATTGTGATTTCCTTGATAATTTGCACACCCGCGCAAGCACGTTATGCCCCTAAGAAAGTCGATTTCTTTGACTTGGACCGAGCTGTTGGATTTTGGTCTGAACTGAAAACACGGGATGATTTGGAGAAGGCATACGCGCAGTGCGATAGCAGCGAAGCCTACAATCACTGGGATGCCCGCTGGCTGAACGACGGGTCTACAAAGATTGAAGACCTCCAACTGGAGGACGAAGCGGACAGGCAGTTGGTCGAATATTGCCACGACTTGAACCGCACCTACGATTACTGGGCCCGCTGGTACGACAGCATTGAAAAGATGATGACCACGACCACGGCGCTCAATCCGAATGGACCGATTGCCGAGCCTTGGAATGAATGGAAGGTTCTGTGTGAGAGGTACGATTACTGGTATGAAAAGTACCGGGATCGTGGATACAACGACGACCACAAGAATATCTTCACGGGTGAATGCAACGACCTTCCTGACTGGCGACTGCCAGACCAGGTAAAGAAGTACGATACTCTTCTTGCCAATAGCGTTATTCGCAGTGGAAAGAATAACGAACAAAGCCGCATGGTCGTATCGAACTATCTTGCCAAACATGGCGATACACTGAGCAAAGCTGACCGCAAGGCTCTCGAAGAGATCATCAAACAGTTTCAGTGACGGGTGACACGCTGGATGGACGATCATTCATCGTCTCCAGCGCTATCATCTTCACTACCATCAGAGACTTCAATTCCATCAAGAGCTTCATCAAGCGTGGCTTCAGGTGGCATCAGCTTCATGAGTGTAGCCGCTTGAATACGAATAAGCTGCGCACGCTGCTGCTGTGACTGCACCGCCTGCCTATCCTGATGCAGCATGACCTTGATCAAGACAGCCACAAGCTTCTTCAGGGTATCGGCCGCATCTGCTTCCGCCTCGATCTCATCGGCAGTTAACTGATTGGCTTCCACCTGATCAATGATCTGGTCGGATTGCGAGAACCCCGTATTGATCGCGTCCTTTACAATAACGTTCTGACGTTGAAGGACTTGTTTTCTTGCTAGGTCGCGGGCTATGCGATGAGCACGCTCCGCTGCTGGGGATCCATCGGGGTTTTTCCAGTCGCCTGCATTGTCGCCGCCCCAACTGCCGCCTTCTGGGTAAGACCAGTCTTCGGGAGCCGTTCCGTCTTCAAACTTCCAGCTATCGGGATCATTCGGATCGAACCAAAGCATTTCCTGATAGAAACGACGACGTGAACAGATGCTTTCCCAGTCCAACTCGTCCAGATTGAGGCCCGGCATTAATCCCGATAGATCTGGTAAAAGACAGCGGGCATCCTTGTTAATGGCTTGAGCCAAACGCGCCATATTGACGATTGGCATGGTGATGTTCCCAAGCTTGCCGATTGTATCGACCTGGTCCTGAACAGCTTTGCTCACTTTGCCCAGGATCTCAGTCTGCTTCATCAATTGATCAAGCTGTTTTTGAAGGCTGTTGAACTGCTCAATCAGCTTGGTAAAAGAGGTTGCATCAAATACAGGATAGGTTGCGGTAGCCGTGGTGGGCAGCAGGACCAGAACCCCGATCACAAGCGCACCAATATGCCGCCTGAATTTTCCTGATGGTTTCAAAGATGTTTTGACCATGCGTCCCCCCATTTCTCTTTGAGTTCAGCAAGTTCATGGTTCGCGCCCGGGCCGCTCTTATAGAACCGCGCAGCTTTGCCAAGCGGGGTCAGGTCAACATCAAGAATGACACTTTCCTCGTATCCGCTGACTTCATCGCGTTTAATGATCAGAACACGACGATCATTTTTCTTGCGGCTGCGTGTGCGCCCTCGAATGAACTGGATCTGTTCTTCATTCAGATTGAAAGGCTTGAGACTTTCTTCTGTAACCTTGGAGTTCGGGAAGAAAATGAATGTGGCCGTGTTTTCAATGATGGCCTCATAGCCTTCCGACTTGGTAAGTGCTGCCGGATCTTGAAACACCATACCGACCACACCGCCGAGCTTTCGGTACTCGCGGTACATCACACTACTGAGATCACGAAATCCGGGGTTTTGCCGAAGCCGTGCAGCTTCCTCAAGAGTGATGACAAAACCACTTCTACCTTCCCGGGCTTCCTTGGCCATTTCATTCGCAGAATGAAAGATTGCCTCAGAAATATGGGCGACAATCGGAGCTCCGAGTGAGGGGTCTTTCAATGCTTCATTCATGTTGATACCAACCATGTGTGATTGGTTCAGCAACCCGGAAAGACTGTCGTGGGGGGCATTGAAGATATGGCTTCTCAGCCCCTTGTTACCCTTGTCGTCAACAACCCATTGGGCAAATGCATCACGCAGATTTGAACGACGCGCAAAAGAATAAGGATAAAGAGCGTTCAGGGTCCGATCTGGCGGATCAAGCTGAAACGCCAGATCAACTGCATGATCAAGTTGCTTGATGTCGTCGCTGTCCAGAGCCACTCCGGCAAGGGACTTGAGAATAAACCGAATACGCTCGCGGTTTTCAGGCTTGTCTTCACCGACATCGAGAGCATTCAAGGCAAGATCATTATACCCTTGATAGGAACCGCCCATAGCTTCCACCATGAAGCGTGACCCTTCCTGAGAGTCAAACAGGTATGACCGCACATTCGGGAACTTCGCCAAACCACCCAGCAGGTGCATCATGAGTGTTGATTTGCCACTACCGGCTGGAGCAAACACAAGGAAGTTTGCAAGCGACAATGGCTTGTTCACAACGTGGAACTGGAATGAGTAACTTTGACCGGAAGGTGTTGCGAACCAGCGAATTGGCTCAGGGCCAAGCGGGCTTTCTGCCATTCCATTTGGCGAGTGAGGGAACGCCCAAATCGATGCAATGTTCTGGTCGCGAAGATCGAGACTGGCCATCATGCGCCCACCGGGGGGGAGCAAGCCGCCCTTGATTGGTTTTGGTAGCCTGTTAAACCAACATGCGGGGGCACCGGCCGTCTGGATCGAGTAGCCTATTCTGCGGTCACCAAGTATGGCACATATTTCACGTACCAGGTTTTCAAGAGCCTCGGCATTTTCTGCACGCGGAATGATGCAGAACTGCGTGGCAAACAGGGAAGTGTTGTTTTCCTTCAGCAGCGCCAAGGTTGCTGATGTTTCTTTTGCCGCAGCAGGATTCCCGAACCATCTTCCAGTTTCCGACTGGAGGCGACGGGAAAAGAACATAGTCGCTTGGTCACGGCCCCAAGGTTCACAGACCTGACTGATTTCAATGTCGCCTTCCAGCGCCATGATTTCACTCGCGAAGTGAGCGGTCAGGACTTCCGGCCAATACGTAACCGTGATGACCTTCTGGACACGTTGCTGAGGGACATGGGTTGTGATCGTTCCGCTAACTTTGTCGAAGGCAAGGTCTGATGCTGGAAGGCTGCCTGAGATGTTCCTGCTTGAAGCAGGCAAATCCCGACGATAGTCACCACTTACCAGTCCGTTAAGAAAGCCGGTTAACGGACACGAAACATCGTCTGTCTCCGGCGTTTGGAGTACCACAGGACGATAGGCCGACATCATGGACTGGATTTTGTCTTCAGCATCGGCAAGCGACTGCATGTCCGTGCCTGTCAGCATCAGGTACCAGTCAATGAAATAACTGGATTTGAAGCGATTTGCTTCAGCTTCCCCGATTTCAGACAGCACGTCATTTGGCCATGTCGCATGGCTATCAATCCGATGTCTTCGCTTTACACCAAACAGCCTGTTGGAAAGGCCGGCCTTTGCCAGATCCTTCAGTAAGTCTGATCGACCCAACAGCATCGTGTGTTGTTCCGTATCGACCCTTGCATCGTAGCTGGTCCCTTCAATGTGCCAGATACGGAAAAGCGATCCGTCTTTATTGCGGCCTGTTACCGCATCGTTGTGATCAATGCAGTCAAGTTCAAGTTCGTCTTGCAGCCAGTCACGCTGCAAATCACCAAGCATGAACCTTCGGCTTGCTGGAATAACAAGACCTGCCCCCATAAGGGATACAAAACCGGTTGCTGCCACTTCTGACCAAATCATTTACTGCATCCCCCCGTGGAAAGAATGCTGATTGATCCCCGTCGCTTGCCCCAGTAACGCGGCGCAAGAAGAAGCTGTTTGTCAAAGAACGGATCTGCACGGAATTTCCCGAGCAATGTGAGCCAGCACCCGACAATCCCGATGACGCCACACGGGATGGCGAGTGCAATCGATTTTGCCAGCAGAGGTACGACGAGCATGACTGCCCCACCGATCAAGGCGAGAACAAGTAGTCTCATTGGCAGGCCCGCCAACGTCATTTGGTGCTGTACGTGAACTTGAACGATACTTGCCGCCTTCATCGGAAACCTCTTACTGCTCGATGAAGGACAAAAGTCCAGATGCAATCGCTGGACCGGCAAGGGCGACAATGCCACCGATGACCATGATTAATGCGCGTTCCGGTTCCAATCGTCCTTTCAGTGCCCCCCAAGCGCCCCATCCCATCAAACCAAGGCCGAGGAATACTGCGACAATTGCACCGACACCTTCGGCCACAAGGTTGAGCCCATCGACGATGAAGCTGTACCACTTGGTATCTCCACCAGTGTCCCCACCGATATCAATACCTTGTGCCAAGGCAGGTTCCATAAGCACGATGGTTACAACTGAAGCGATCAGCGAGACCGCAAGAAGTGTTTTGGTTTTCATTTTATCCTCATCGTTCATTCGAGTTTTGTGCATTTGCTATCGGACGAGCGTGAACAGGACGCCAATCGTGAAGAAGGCGGCGAGAAGGTTCACTGCTGTCAGGATTGCTTGATAAAAGAGGAGTTTCTTGAAGTTAGACGTTGCTCTGTCGGCTTGCCTTGCCGCTTCGTTCATCGCCTCAATGCGTTCTCGAACGACGTCCCCAATCGCCTCTTCCTTGAAGGTCTGGATTGATTGATTGACGTCCTTGGTAAAGCCATCAGCGATAGCTTGAACGGCATTGGCTAAGTTCAGCCTGTTGCGTTCATTCAGTTGCTCATGTTGATCAAGGCCAACACGCAACATCGTGAAGACAAGCATGACTGGATCATCTGGATTGACGGTTGTGCCGTGTTGTTGCCACAGATAGGTTCTCAGATCTTCGAACGTATCGATGTTGACTGGCAGCGGCGGGCTTTCATCAAGAGCAGACATCAGAGCATCGCCTCTTCCATGACCCCGTACAGAGCCGTCCAGGTGGTCTTGAGACGTTGCTTCGCCATGATTTTGAACTGATCAGAGGCAACCGCCTCATCAAAAGTCAGATGCGATTGCGTCATCTGGGCGATGTCGTGCCCATAGGTCGATTGACGGACTGCCGGCAGATGAACAAGGCTGTAAAACCTGACTTTGTTCTTCTTGTAGAGTGCTGATTGTTCAAAGCCCTCGGGCTCAGAACCGGGCCGGGCCCTTAGGATGCGTCCGTAGACATACTCATTAAGCCAGACGACAACAGGGATATCAGGAAGGTGAACAAGAACCTCGGCAAGCCCGCGCATGGTGTCTTCAAGCGCTTGGCCACCAACAATGACGCAATGCAGGCGTACATCATGACCGGCATCTCGCAGCATGGTCAGCACTTGCGATTCAAGCAGGTACGAGAGCAAAGGCAGAAATGTGCTCGAGCCATTGTCGATATTGGCAACGGCATTTTCGGGAAGGGCCACTAGATCTTCGATCAAATCATCGAAGAATCTCGGGTTGATTTCATCCTCACGCTCGCCAAGTTGGATGGACTTGACGGGAAAAGCTTTATAGCCCGCAAAGGTCTGGTTCACGGGGTCCGTATCGAACCCTTGAACCTTAAGCCCGCGTTTGAGGTAATACTGCATCAAGAGGCTGTTGATGAAAGATTTTCCAACACCGCCTTTGCCCTGAAGGGTGATATTAATCAACGCCATCGGCGATAACTCCGTCTGAAATGATGATTTTGATGCCAAGATGATTGGCGAGCTTGAAGACCTTCGCAGCCTCTAGATCACCGCCGCCAGTTTCGAAGGTGCGATATGTTCTTTCTGAAACACCTATGATTTCCGCAGCTTTTGGCTGTGAAATTCCAAGTGACTTTCGCTGTTCGTGGATGCGGCGATGAAAGGTGACGTAGTCAGATTGCCAGCTCATTCGGATGCCTCCGGTTGAACCGGCGGGATCATGCGTTCGTAAGGCGACGGGCTAAGCTCTGGGTATGCTGGGAACGTGATCTGAGGTGATGTTTCAGCAAAAGATTCTTCGCTCAACCAATGACCAAGCAGAACACCAAGGAAACTGCCAAGTACGCAGGCGAAAAATCTCACAAGAGATGGCGTCCAAGCATTACCTGATGGTGGTAAATCAAGTGCGTTATCTTCTGATCTGGACTGATCAAGATTTTCTGGCGCCCAAGGTTGCTCGATCTTGCTCGGGGACAGATCCGCTAAATGAACATTCGCTTGAGCTAGTTCATCAAGAAGCTGAAACAGGACCCCATGAGCCCAGCCATCACTTATTCGTTCGCCGACAATCTTGTCCCATTCGTCAGGGCACAGGGAATAATTTAGTGATACATGCAGATAGGCCAATGACCGTGCCAGGGCGTCGCGCTGTTCGTCATTGAGGTCGAAAGATCCACCACCAATTACGAATTGAAGCCCGATATCCCTTGCACTTTCGGAAAGTCTGTAAAGTGTTCTTTTGGTAATGTTGAATTCATGAAGCTGCGATATGGCCGTGATCAATGCAGGGTCAAGAATATCAACGGCTATCGGGTTCGAAATCGGAGGATTCATTCTATCCCTCCGTATGGCCGATTGAGGCCTTCGGAGTACGGTTGATCCTGAAATACGCACTTCATAGTCATCCCCTGCTTCATTCTGTCCTGCCCCTTAAAGCCCGACCCGATTTCTCGGGTACGGGCCAGGTTGTTGGGGCGTTGCATTCACCAGACCACGCCCAAAGCGTGGCGGTGCTTGTTTTCAAGGCATGGCGGGTCGTTGCCGCAGGACGTAACCATTCTGGTCATTGCTCGGTCTTAACGGGTTGTGGCTCTTCATCGTCGTCCCACAACTGGGTGGAGACAGACGAAAGACGGCCGTCGATGTTCTGGATTTTCACAGGGGGGCGTGGATCAGCACGAACAGCCACGGAACCTTTATGGTTTCGTGGCTTAATCGGCGTGGGAACTGGAAGGGTGTTTTGAGCGGGATGAGAATTGGATGGCAGAAGAAAGTCGAACCAATAGTAGAAAGACCGTTGCGACATGGTCACGTGACCTGACGCACGGAGTTCCCGATAGATCCGGTTTTTGGATTTACCCGTCAGATGCTCATTACGAATTTCATCGCGCAAAGCAATGAATTCGATCTTGGCTTGTCCCCAAACAGAAACCACAGTACCCCCATCATGACGTGACCACGCATCACGCGGCCATTAACGACTTGACAAGGAAGAGCGGTTTAGGGTTGCATCGTCATAGCGAGGTACAATTTTTTTTGGGAAAATATCCCAAACTCGCAAGCAGTAAAAACTTTTGGGCGACAGCCCCCGCAACCAAATAAAAAAGGCTCGCCCTCGTGGCGGGCTTTTTTTGTTTGATCACGTGAAGCGCCTTTGAACCTCTGATCTTCCTGCGTTCTGAGCCAACTTGATGGTTTTGAAGGAACCGTGCACCCAGTGGGTGCGCGTAAGTCTTGAGAAAGGACGTCAAGAAAACGTGCCAGTGGCACGTTTTTAGTCTGAAGGTCGAGCACGGCCGATAGGCCGCGCGCAGACTGCGGAGGTTCCCCGCGGCAAGCTCCACAGCCCTATTCCGTTGCTTGCCGCCCATCCTACTGATCCGCAACAACCTCATCGACAACACCAGACCTCACCAAATCCTCCGTACTCGGAAACCAGATGCCCGACGAGGGGGCGAGGAAAACCTGCGCAAGAAAATCCTCTGATATCCCCTGTTGGCGATAGAACTTGATTTCTTTTTCCTGTTCGCTTTTGAGGTCGTACTGCGGAAACGGGGTTTGGAGTTCAAGCTTGTACTGATGAAAGCCAAGCTGAGTCGTGCCGATACCACACATGACATCTTCATATTCCCAAGCGCATACCGGCGCGGTTGCTGAACAATCAGCACCGGTCGGAACGTCTGCCGTTGCCCGCTGGTACTGGGTGCAGACCAAGATCCTTCATCATCGTGATTTATCAACAGCCGAGATCTGCGTTGCCGTCGTTCTGGCGTCCCACGTCAATGATCGCACGCAGGCTTGCTTTCCAAAGATCGAGACGATTGCACATGAGACAAGTTTGTCTGATCGCAAGGTGCGTCAGGCGCTTAAGCGTTTGGCCGAACTTGGATTGGTGGAAAAGCTGGCCCGAGCTGTTGGCAGGCTTCGCAATCGTAACGCCTATCAGCTGATCGGTCTTGGTTCTAAACCGGCACCTGGTTCCATCATACCAGCATCAGATTCCGCTGTTAAACCGGCACGTGGTGCCGATTCCAATAAGAAGAACACGGATGAAAGAGAACAGACGAATGTCGTATCTGGCGCTGGCGCAACCGTTCTTCCTGCCGTCGATGATCAATGTTTGATTTTAGCGAGGGAGTGGCAGCGACTGTGTTCCGAGCCCTGGACGCTGGCGAATGCGTGTTTGCGGGTAAATGAGGCGATTGATCGCGTTGGTTTTGATGGCGTTAGGTCGGAGCTGGATGGATTGCGACAGAAGGGAAAAAGACCTTCGCGTCTGATGCTGCTTGATGCTCTTGACGATCTGCAGACCAACGAACCATCAGGGCACGAAAGTTCTCAATGGCAGCAAGTTTGTGATGAAAACGCACCAGAATCTTGGCGTGAGATCTGCCGGGTAATTTCTAAAAGGAAGGTTTCTGGATGCCGAAATCCGGGCGCTTGGCTGTCCAAGATTAAGGCCTCATTGATAGGAGATACGTTGCTACTGTCAGCGAACAATCGTTGCGTTCGCGATACGGCTCGGTATCATTTGCTTACAGAAATACGTGAGCACGCGGGGCAACGTGGCCTTGTGGTGAAAGGGCTAACGTATGATTAAGTTACCTCATCTGGCGTTGTAATTGTGGAGGCGTTTGTGTAACCAACTCCCCTTATTTTAAGCGCCGTGGACGCATGATTAATAGCCAAAATCTATCTTCTACCCGCAGCTCGGTGCCGTCATTTCTTTCGGCACTCTGAAGCGAATTAAGAACGTCTTTGTCGCCAGCAATCGCTTGTGCCACTTCCAAGCCAGTCTTCAGTTTGGAGCCGGCTTTGCTCGTATGATTTTCCTGCGAAAGTTGATCAATCTTCTTGAAAGTACTTTTGATGCTATATCGGATGCTCTTGCCGACATCTGTGATCTCTTTCCCCCGGCTGAATGCAGGAATTTCTTTTCTGCTGCCGGGTACAAGGCATATTGAGTGCGATATGCTTTAGGTTTAAAGAATCCCCGGACAGTTGCGCATAAACGTAGCTTGCGATGTTCGTCAGTTGGCTCACATCACTAAGCTGACCACAATTGCTCGACTTCTTCTTCGACTTGAGCTTGTGACAATGCGTCTGTTACGAGCTCTTCGTCACCTGTTCGGCTCACACCTGCCATGATCGAAACAAGCTGTTCCACCTCATGAGACACCAGATCTCGACCATCTGCAAAACTGATATGGTCCAGTTTTGCAGATGTATCCTCTCCGTACCAATCAACAACGTTTATTGATTGATCCCCGCCGAGAACTTCTATCAGCAGGTCGTCACCCGATTTCGAGAACCAGAGCTGTTCCGGGGAGATATTGGCATTGAAAAGAATACTGTCATCTTCGAATGCACTGCTTGATGTGTTATCGATGATGTCATGGCCAAGACTTCCCGAGAAACTGTAGGTGTCATCGCCTGCCATTCCAACGAATACCTCGTCATCTGCAGAGGAAACAAACAGCTCTTCACCTGATGAACCAATCTGAACAAGGGCATTATCATTTTCAAAGACTGAACGCGGCAGCCTGACCACACCATTCTCAGATTGCAGGCCGATATCAGCCAGCCCGTCACCGTCAATATCGCCCAGGTCAACGATATCAGTATATCCTGCTGCCAGTTCGATCCTTGGTGCATTATCGATATCCGCCTGCAACAGCGTGTTTGAGGGCGCAACACGTAAAATGGAACTCAAACCATTTTCGTCACCAAGACCAATCAATAGTATCTTTCCTGTTGCATCATCGATTTTGGAAAGCGAGATTGATTTAATTTGTGCAGAAGTCGTGAGGTTAGGTTGATCTGACAGATTGACCGTTTCCCCATCAGCAGGGATGCTCAGCGTATATAGCTTTGCGCCCGCAGCAACAAACGACACGTTTTCGGCATTACTACCGGCACCGCCAATCACGCCGACAACCGCGTCACCGGTATCATTCTCAAGATTGAACGCCTCAGACGTCGTAGCACCTATTTCGGCGTAGCGGAAGACATACTGGCCGGAGTTTTGGTCAAAATATGCGACATCAGTTTGACCGTCACCGTTAAGGTCTCCGACATTAAAGACGTCGTTTGAAACGAGTACCTCAGTGTGCATAGTTCCGATGTCCATCGTGCCGCCGCCCAAACGGTATCCACCGTTACGTCCACTTACCTGATGATGCCACCAGTCCACTCTGACCTCAACAATGGCGCCCTCCGGCAAGTCTTGGGCGAAGTTGATCGAATAGTTCCCAACCGGTTTATTAATCCTTGGCCACTGACCCGTCCATTGCGCCGCTATGCCGTTGTACGTCCAACTGTCCCAACCATCACCTGCGTCAACTCGGTAATATACGCGGAAATTTCCGCCACCCCACTGGTAGCTGTTATGAATTGATAAGTTATAGTCGAAGTCGACATAGCTGGCACCACCCGCCTCTATCTGACCTGAAACCGTGGCGACGACGCGTTTAAGATCGCGCGGATGGTTTGTATCAACGTAGCCAGAAGTAATAACCCCAAACGATACGTCGTCACCCTCCGCATAATTCTCTTTCAATTGAGTTTCATCCAACCCGTAAAGAGATTGCTCAATCTGGTTATCTGTATTGTGCTGATCGATGAGATACGCAGTTCCAGTTACATCCTCAAGGGCAACGGCAGCTTCTCCTCCTGATGCCACCTGATCGATTTTCACATTGAACGTTTCGGTCCCTTCAATTGCCGTATCAGCATTGGCACCAATTTTCGTCGAACCGTTTGTATCGCCTGCACTGACCGTGATCGCCCCCGTACTTGCCAGAAGGTCACTTGCGACCGATCCACTGCCATCGGTGAGGGAGAAGTCAAAAACGACGTCCTCATCAACCGGTTTGGACAATTCGACCGCAACCGTCATTTGACCGGTTTGTTCATCGCTGATGGTTTCTGATGCAACAACGACCGGAGCATCCATCATGTCCGCACTTAGCGGCTTGCCCAACCCTTCAAAGATCACTTCACGGCCATTGTCAAAAATGACCGAGACATTGCCATCTTCATCCATTGTTTGATTTGCCAGCGCATTGGTCGCAGCAGCAATCAATGTGGCACCACCAACACCGGCCAGCGAGAACATGTCACCTTTGGACGGTGTAAAGTCACGAATGCGGACAGTACCTGTTGCACCAGCGGCAATGTTAACCGCAAACGTATCCGCACCGGCCCCGCCAGTCAGCGCATCATTGCCCGACGAGCTGTAAAGCCGGTTGTTCTTGGCATTCCCGACAATCACATCGTCAAACGTGGTGTCATTGACGTTTTCAAAGCCGGAAATCGTATCGCCATCAGCATGCCCGCCCGAAACAAGACTGGACGCAAGGTCAACATTCACAGAACTGGTGGATTGCGAGTAGTCCAGCGTATCGGAACCTTCACCGCCCTCAAGCACATCAGCACCGGCACCCGACACCACAGAGTCATCACCAGCACCAAGTGAAACATGACTTCCCGTGGCAAAAAGGTCGGTCACGGTTTCCGCGCCAGCCCCCCCGACGACATTCTCAATATTGATACCTGTCATATCAATCGTCATATCAACGCCATCAGAAACCGTCAGGGTATCGTTGCCAGAACCGCCATCGATATCGGCAAGGTTGTCACCAAGCCCAACCTCAATCACATCATCCCCGGCACCACCTTCGATTCGGTCCTTGCCATCGCCACCGATCAGGGTGTCATTACCATCACCGCCCTGAAGCACGTCATCCCCGGCACCGGCATCGATATAAAGGTCACTATTATCAGATGAATAAAGGTAGTCATCGCCGCTCCCGGCAATGATTTCTTCCAGATCATAGGAGCTGAGATCAAGCGTCAGGTCATCCACATTATGGATAATCAACTGATCCCGGCCCGAACCGGCAAACATCCGGTCGAGGTCATCGACATTGACAATCTCAAGCGTATCATCGCCATCCCCCCCGAAAAGGGTATTGTCCCCGCTGCCACCAATCAGCGTATCGTTACCTTCACCCCCATAAAGAGTGTCATCGCCATCCCCGCCATCAAGTGTATCCTCTCCGGCGCGACCAAGCAGAAGATCATTTGCAGCACCACCGGTCAGCGTGTCGTTTCCGGCAAACCCGTCAAGGATATCGCCCAAGCCACCCGCCTGAAGAATATCATCGCCCTCACTACCCAGCCGGGTGTTGTCGGCGGTAATTTCGAACGTTTCCCAGGCTGAATACAATTCCCCGTCGAACGTTCTGGCAATCAGGGTTTCGGCTGTATTCAGGTTATGGGAGGGGATATAACGCACACGGTCAAGCTCGCTGGCAAGAACCCGAACGGTCGTATCGTCACCAACCGCGACACCATCCACTTCAAAATGGCCAAGACCGGCCGCATCGCGAAGATCAACATAAACGGCATCGCCATCGCGATCACTCGCCGTGACAAGACTTGTCAGGTCAACAGCCGTACCGTAATGCGTGCGGGTGCTTTGTACCGAAATTTCGGGCGTATCATTGACCGGCGACAAATCGATATTAAGGACGGACTCAACCCGGTTTCCATACCCATCATGGATCCAGTACCGCACTTCGGCCCGACCGTTATAGTCCGCATCCGGGACAAAGGTCATATAGCCGTCACGCACCGACACTGTTCCATGCGATGCCGAAATGATCCCGTCAAGCCGAAGAACATTGTTTTCACGGTCATGGTCATTGCCCAGAAGGTCGGAAAGTGCGACGCGAATTTCCTGATCTTCAAGGCTGAAAACATAATCGTCAACCGCAGTCGGTGGCGCATTAAAGAACGCAACCCCGTTATCGTCGGCGCCAGAGTTTTCGCCAGATTCTGATGCGTCATCCTGTCCGTCGACCGTATCCGAAGACGCAGTATCGTCGCTTTCATCGCTGCCTGAAACGCCATCGGATACACCACCATTGGCGCTTTCATCATCCAGCGCGTCGGCGGCCAAAGCCGCCTGCATTTCCTCTTCGCTCAGCACGCGCGCAATTGGCGCATCACCGCCATTTTGGGCAGCAGCCCCCAATTCGCTCAGAATGACGCCAAGCTGATCACTCTTGGCAAAGGCGTTGGCAACATCCGCGGTTACGTCGCCATTTGCGGCCAGCATATCGTCACCGCTAGCACCGGCGATATTATCGGAACCATCCGTCCCGCCATTATCGGCAAGTGGCGCCACCAGCCAGATATTATCACCCTCTGCGCTCGCCTGATCCGCAGCCTCCTGAATAACCTCTGCCGCCTGCGCCGTATTGTCATAGCTGCTTGCCAAGCCGCCAAGTGCTGCCGCAGCCGCCACCGAGGCCGCAAACGACGTCTGAGACATTTCGTCGCGGCGCTGACGCGTGGTATCCGTCACACTCGGAAGATCATCGTCATCAAGCAAATCTTCAACGGCAAAGTCACCATCATCAAACCGGATAGTTTCAACATCTTCGATGCGGGTTGTACCATTTTCACCGGTCACAACAAGATCGTCACCATCGCGCGTGAGCAAATAGTCATCGCGACTGCCTGCAAACACAACTGTATCGTCGCCTTCTCCGCCAAAGATCAGATCATCCCCGGAACCACCAAACAGGATATCATCACCACTCCCGCCACTGATGATATCGTTACCATCACCGCCCGAAAGCGTATCATCACCTTGCTGACCAAGGATGGTGTCATCCCCCGAACCGCCATCAAGGATGTCATCCCCAAGCCGCCCGGTCAGAACATCATCGCCAAGCCCGCCAGCCATTTGGTCATTGCCGCTGCCTGCGGCCAAATCATCATCTGCGCTCGAGCCTGCAACCTGTTCGACATTCTCCGCACGATCTTCAACGGAGCCTGCCTGATAGCCGGTGGTGTCCGACATATCCAGTCGAACACCTTCATCCGCATCGCTGTAATCAAGCGTGTCAGAACCATCGCCACCATCAATGATGTCCCCATCACCACGGGCAACAATCCGGTCATCCCCGGCACCGGCATTGATGGTATCCTGCCCCGTCCCGCCACTCAGTGTGTCGTCACCAACCCCGCCTTCAAGCGTATCGGAACCATCTCCACCATCGAGCACATCATCGCCCGAACCGCCAACCAACAGGTCATCGCCCGCTTCACCCGAAAGGCTGTCATCACCTACACCGGCATCCAGGGTATTATCGGTCGCATTGCCGGAAATTACATCGTCATGATCCGTGCCAATAACATTCTCGACACCGTCAAAACTGTCCCCGGCGGCAGCACCAGCAGTGCCACCGTTTTCAAGCGATAGGTCAACGCCCTGATCACTACCGGAATAGTCGACAATGTCCTGACCATCGCCACCGAGCATGGTGTCGGCACCTTCGTTGCCGACGAAGCGGTCATCATCGGCACCACCGTCTAGTATATCATCGCCAAAGCCGCCATCGAGAATGTCGTCGCCCGAACCACCCAACAGGCTATCTGCCCCTGCACCAGTGCTCAGCGTATCGTTCCCTGCACCCCCATGCATATAGATCGATTCTTCGAGGCCAAGCGCACTCAGCTCGTCATCGCCCAGGGATCCGAGGATATTCTCGATCCCGGCATCACTCAGATCAAGCTGAACGCCATCCTCGTTTATGAAATGAACCGTATCATTGCCACTACCCCCGATCAGGGTATCATTGCCATCGGACAGAAGCGTGTCGTCGCCCGCACCACCATCCAGCAAGTCTGCCCCTTCACCGCCGGAAATAATGTCGTTGCCATCCTGACCATAAAGACGGTCATCGCCATCTCCACCACCAATGATGTCATTACCGCCACCGCCTGCGATCACGTCATTACCATCGCCCCCGAGGAGCAATTCCGCATTGATCGTTCCGGCCAAACCAATGCCTTCATCACCGATCCCTGCAGCAAAATCGCCAAGCTTCTCGCTCATTGCTGTACCGACATCGAGAACCACTCCATCGGCAGCAAAACCAAGGTTAGTCAGCATCGCGCCAATATCGATCACCGTGCCACTAGAAAATTCGAGACCTTCGACACGATCTCTCACATCCTGCCAGTTAACCAGTCGCAACTGATCACTAAGATCATCAAAGCTTGCGTCTGGATATTCCGGGTTCTTCAATGCAATAATCAGGTCCTGACCGTCTGCGCGAATCAGAAGATCGTTGGGATTGATATCCGGCCCGAACACAATTCGGTCATTTCCGGCATTTTCATGGACCTCAACCATTCGTGTACGGACGTTGCGTCTTGATCCATCCGAATAAAGGTCATAGATCGTATCGGTTCGGATATTGTGAGAATAATCACGGATCGTATCGGATCCGCTACCGCGACCAAACATATAAGTATCATCGCCATATCCGCCTTGCAGGGTATCTGTACCATGACCACCATTTAGCCAGTCAGCTCCCCAGCCGCCGAAAATGGTATCATTGCCTTCTCCACCATCAATCGCAGCTTCATAGGCCTGATCTGTGCGAATGATATCGTCACCACCACCGGAATTGAAAACCTCAACTTCGTAATCGGTGATGTTGATATCGAGATCGGCATCCCCCATGAAAATGACGCGGTCCTGACCGGCACCACCATTGAAATCGTCATTTTCATCGACAATCAGAGTATCGTCACCTTCGCCGCTACGAAGGGTATCTGCACCTTCACCGCCCGAAAGCAGGTCATGTCCTTCACCACCAATGACCTGATCATCGCCAGCACCACCATCAATCGTTACATTGATTGCTCTACCTGCACGCAGATCATCATTGCCCGCTGCGCCATATACGGCCTCGGTATTGGTAACACCAAGATCAATGGAAAGACTATCTTCACCTTGACCAAGGACAACGTCAAACCCGGCACCGCCATCAATGACATCTTGGGCATCAACAAACAAAATATCGTGACCAGTACCCGCAACAATTGTATCGGCACCATCCCCACCCGAAAGCCAGTCATTCCCGGAACCACCAATCAGCGTGTCGTTACCTGCGCCAGCAGAGAGATAACCATCATCTCCTGAACTATTGCCAAGCGTGTCATCACCGGCACCAGTGACCAGACCGTCATAATTGCTGTCAGCTAGATCGCGGACCTGATCTTCATCTCCCCCAACAATCAATGCGTTGCCATCGCCGATTTCAATTCCGTCCTCGGTCTCGCGGTAACCATAACTAGACGCTCTGAAGGATACATCACCAACATCACCGGTCGTTCCGTCTTCGCGGGTAAAGGTCGCGCGGCCGTGGATGGTATTCCCTGCGATTTCTTCTTCAACACCATTAGACACCAAGCCGACTTCGGTAATGTTGAGTTCCTCAAGAGTACTGACTTCCCCTTCCTGAGACTGTCCATCCCCATTCCAGTCCTGCCAAACCCGGAAATCTTCCCATGCCTCATCTTCGGCATTTAGGACACCATCAACATTGCTGTCATAAAGCTCGGCGAGTGCTTCAAGGTCGGTATCTTCGGCTTCGGTTTCATTGGCAAAAACGAACTCAGACGCACCGTCAATCGTGCCTGATCCGTTGAGATCAATGGAGAGGATACCGTCATCTCCGGAGACCCAGCCTATATTTTCCAGATAGGAATCTGCGTCATAATCGAAGAAAGCTGCACTTTCGGAAAGATCAATTAACTGGAAACCATCATCAGACAGATCCAGTAGAATGGGAGGCACCCGATTTCCGAAATACCCATCTGGCACCTCAATATTCACCGACCCAGAGCCAAAACCAGGCACGTTACCCCAATTTCCAAGAGACGTGTTTGGCTGTTGTTGCGACGGCCCGTCATAAACTGATTGCGCGGCCCCCTTGGCCCAATCACCGTTTAATGTCTCGCCTATCGTTTCCCCAACAACACCTCCGATAGCAGCTCCAGTCTTAGCTCCAGCCTCTGCACCAGCTGGAGTTTTTGATGCGTAAGCACCGATGGCACCACCAATAAACCCTCCAACGGCAGCACCAGCAGCTGCGCCAGCTCTACCTGCAGCCTTGTCAGCGTAATAATCAGCAGTCTCGCCAATCGCTTCTCTTGCTGGGTCTTCGGCCGTCACGACATTCTCAGCTCGTCCCACAACATCGAGGGCTGTACCAGCCTTTCCGGCACGTTTTGAGAGGTTCTCGTCAGTATCCAAAGTGACCTTAGATGAGTTTAAGCTTTGCTGGAGTTCCTTTTCTAAATTTCCCTCATCAATCTCACCGGCTTTATCCAACGAGGGGCCTTGTGGTTGCGAACCTTCTCCCCTACTCCCTTGGTAACCAGCTGGACCAAACTCTCCGCCATTGTTTTCAGCTTTATCTTGCGCGCTACCTCTTCCTTGGTGAGACCCACGTCCACCACCTACACCGGAGCGATCTGAACCATTGTGACTACCTGGAGGCATTTGACCCTCGTTTTACAGCAATATGAAAGAAAAAATTATTCCAGTTCTATTCAATCAAAAGCTCATCTACCGAGTTTTTGTAATCCTTAATACATTTGTAGTAACTATAGTATTCTCCATTGACTACATACATCAGAAAGGACAAAAGTTCTCCGTCTTCACTCGAAATGCCAACAATTAAACAGTCTTTTTCAATTAATAATTTTTCGCTAAATTTACCTATATAAAAATAATCACTATTTTTCATTACTTTATATATTTTATTCCGGTCACTATCTGATGACGAAAACCAAAATACAAATGGACTTCCATTATCATCCAATGAAACCACGCCATTTCCAAGGACAAATGACTCTATAAAAGAAAGTATAAAATATGATACTCCCTTACCATATACTGCAAAAATTTCATTGAAATTTTCCTTTTTTATAAATAAATCAGATTTATTGACATACTCTCCATCAATATCGATATAGTATTCACCTGCATATACTCGTGTATGACTTAGAGAAAGAAATAAAATCAATACGGATATCCATCGCCAGAAATGAAAATACATTCGCAATTACCTTTCCCTCAAACTCTCATCCCGATATCGCAACATCGGACCAAGCACATATTCTAACAAGCGACGTTCACCGGTCTGAATGTCAGCTGTCACTGTCATGCCGGGTTGCAAAGGCGCTTCACGCCCACGGACGGTCAAATGTTGCTGCGCTAATTCGACCTTAGCCAAATAAACAGGCCCAAGCTTTTCATCGACAACGGCATCTGGTGACACATCGATCACCGTGCCATCGATCGCACCAAACTTGGTGAATTCAAAGGTTTCAACCTTGATCCGGGTTTTCTGGCCAATATCGACAAAGCCGGCATCGCGGTTGGCAAGCTTGACCTCGGCCACCAGTTTGCTGTCGTCCGGGACAATTTTCATCAGGGCTTGCGCCGCTTCCACCACGCCGCCGATTGTGGTGACCGCCAGTTCTTGCACCACACCATCAATCGGGGCACGCAGGACCTGCTGATCGCGGCGGCGTTCGGCCTTGATGCGTTCCTGCACCAATGTTCCGAATTCCTGATCAAGCCTGGCACGTTCATCAAACAGGCTTTCTTCAAAATCTGCCACCGTGCTTTGCAACCGTTCCTGTGCCATGGCGATATCGGCATTGGCCTTTTGCAGATCAAACTGCAACTGGCGGCGTTCCTGTTGTCGTTCAACCAGTTCCTGCTCAAGCTCCAAAAGCGAGGTTCGGGTCGCATAGCCGTCAGATGCCAGTGACCGGCGACCTTCAACACGTTCGGTGATCAGCGGCAGGATGGCATCGACCCGGTCAATCGATACCGCAATGCCATCGCGCACAGCGCGAAGTTGCCGAATTTCCTGCCCAAGGGTCTCCACCCTTTGTTGCTGCGCACGCGCCTGACCGACCATGGCATCAAATGCCGCAATGGCCTGTCGTTCGGATACCTCTGCTGGAGGAAGAAAATGGATCGCAGGGTTGCTGATATCGGTCAAAAGCGCATCAATCCTAGCAAGTTTAAGCCCGGCGGTTGCGATGTCCTGCTCCGTTCGGGTCAAATCGGCGGTGCTGTCCGTGCCATCCAGCACGATCAGTTGATCGCCGGCTTTGACCTGTTGCCCGTCACGCACATTGATTTCGCGCACGACGCCGATTTCAAATGGCTGGATGACCTTGACCTTACCGGTTGGCACCAATGTGCCCTGTGTCGGGCTGATAATCGCAACTTCGGACATCCAGGCCCAAAGACCAGCCACCAGAAACAACACCATCAAAACAATCGGCAATATCCATGCAACCGGGTTCGGGGCACGTTCGGTGACCTCCAGAATACCCGGCATAAAGGCGCTGTGATCCTGCTTTATCATTCTGCGGCCTCGCGTGATTTTGTCGGTGCTTTCTGCGGTTGCGGGCTGCGATCACGATTGTGATCAAGCCCGGCTTGAATGGCATGCAGGCGGGCATAGGCACCACCAAGTTTCAGCAAGTCCTGATGCGTACCGCTTTCAACCAACCGCCCGTTATCAAGTACCAAAATACGATCCGCGTGATGTAGGGTTGAAAGCCGATGGGCGGCAATGAACACGGTGCGGCCTTTGGTGATTGTTTGCATCTGACTTTGGATCGCTCGTTCCGATGCGCTATCAAGCGAACTTGTTGCCTCATCCAAAAGCAAAATCGCCGGATTGGTGACAAGGGCGCGGGCCAGTGCAATACGCTGTTTCTGCCCACCCGACAAAATACCGCCACGTTCGCCAATAACGGTGTCATAGGCTTGGGGGAGCTGCGTGATAAATTCATGGGCATTGGCAAGTTTCGCTGCGGCAATCACACGTTCCATCGGCATGCCGGGCATGGCAATCGCGATATTCTCGCGTACGGTACGGTTAAACAGGAAGTTGTCCTGAAGCACCGCACCGATTTGACGGCGCAGCCATGCCGGATCGGCCGCGGCGATATCCATCCCATCAATCAGGATACGACCATTTTCCACCGGGTAAAACCGCTGCATCAAACGCAGAAGCGATGTTTTACCGGCCCCCGACACCCCGACCAGGCCAATAACCTGGCCCGGTTTGATATCAAAACTGACATCATCAAGGATTTTCGGGCCGTCGGGCGCATAGCGGAACGTTACATGCTCAAACTTCACGCCACCAGAAATGCGGGGCATTTGGGATCGCTTGGCATTGCGACTTGGTTCTGGCGCAGCGTCAAGGATATCCGCCACACGACGCAGGGCGACTTTGGTTTGGGCCAGTTGCTGCAACAATTGGGCAATGCGCATGACCGGTGCGGTCACACGCCCCACCAACATGTTAAAGGCAATCAATTGGCCTGCCGTTAGCCCCCCATCCATCACCATCCGCGCACCAAGCCAAAGGGTCAGGGCAATCAGAACCTTGTTCAGGAAACCAGCGGCCTGCTGGGTGGCGGAGCTTACCTTGTCTGCTCCATAGGCGGAATCGGTACGTGCCGCGACCTGATCTTCCCAATGGCGCTGCATTTGCGGCTCGATCCCCAGTGCCTTGACCGTTTCCATGCCTGAAACCGCCTCGACCAAAAGGGATTGGGAATCGGCATTGTCCTTGAAACGTTCCTGTAGCTTGTCCTTGATAAGCGGCCCGATCAGGCCGTAGATGATCAGGATTGCGACAACAAACCCAACAACAATGGTTGCCAGAATTGGTGCAAAACCAAACATCACGATCAGGAAGATTGCGGTAAAACCAAAATCAACAAAAACCGTCAAAGCTGATCCGGTTAGGAAGGCCCGAACGGATTCAAGCTCCTTGATCCGCGCCACTGTATCGCCGGTGCGCTTCCCCGAAAAATAGGCCATCGGCAGACGTGTCAAATGGCGAAAAACCGTCGCTCCCAGTTCGGCGTCAATCTTGTTGGTGGTCAGCGAAAACACATAGCGCCGCAACCCGCCGATCACCAGATCAAACACCGCAATCGCGACAAGCCCGATAATCAACACATCAAGCGTCGACATATTTCCTGAACTCAACACCTTGTCGATGATCACCATGACAAACAGGGGCGTGATTAGCGCAAATATCTGAATGAAAAGCGATGCCGCCATCGCATGCGACAGCGCCGCGCGGTGCTTTTTCAAAAGCGGAAGGAACCACTTGAAACCAAACGGCTGGGAAGGGCCGTGTTCGCCGTCACCCTCGCTGCTGCCTTTGCCGCGCCCGATCAGAAGGGCCCTACCGGAAAAACCGGAAAGGAATGCATCCTCGCTCATCAATTCCGGCTTGCTGTGGCGCGGATCACGCACAAGCAAACGCCCGTCATGCGCCCGGCGTGCGACGACGACATAACTTTCGTCATCCAGCAATGCAATCATGGGAAAAGCCACTGACGCCAGATCTTTGGCCGTCAGCGTGACACTCTTGGCCCGCGCACCATAGCGTTTGGCCAAGCGCAGGATATCTGCATCGGCAAATGCAGTACCCGACACTCCCGCGTCGTATTTAATCTGCTCAGGATCTGCTGAATACCCATGCATCGCCAGCACCAAAGCCAACGACGCAACCCCTGTATCCATATCCTGTTCAAGAACCTTCGGTTCTTTCATCGGTCGCGGAGCCCCTCAACAAAGTGTCAGTGGCTCCCCCAAGACTTTTTATTCTTATGTGCTAAAGCATCGCAGATCATCGAAGCTACAGCAACCTACACAAAGGTGGGGCACGCATCCACTTCCCATAGACCATTGTCTATTTTTACATTGCTCAAAAAGGCTTAGGCATTTTGACGAATGAGGTCCATCGCGAATTATGACAACTCGTATAGCCTAGCAACTGTGTTTATCCGCCTGGTTGATGCCGCCATGTTTCACCGGTTTTGAGGATCGCGTTTGCGATTGCAATCAGCCTGCGTGCGATTGCGATGATGACAAGCTTGTGCGGTTTTCCACGCTCCTTGAGGCGTTGTGCGACGGGCTTTAGCATTGGGTTGTGATATGCGGCGGCGAGCGCGGCTTGGAACAGCACACGTCGCAGTGCCCGCCGCCCTCCGGCAATTGCTCGCCTTCCTCGCATTACTCCGCTGTCATGGGGCACAGGTGCGAGGCCTGTCATGGCCGCGGCCTCGCCTGATGTCATCCGACCGAGTTCCGGCATTTCTGCGATTAGCATGGCCGCTGAAACCGGTCCAATGCCGGGAATCGATCGCAAGAGATTTGCTTTCACAGCAGTGGTTTCCTCCTGTGCAATGACACTTTCAATTCGACTTTCGATGTCTCCGATCTGGGTATCGAGCAAGGCCTTAAGGACATCGTCCATATCCTCAACATCGGCGGAAATGCCTTGCTTCTGGCGCGCCGCTATCTGCATCGAAAGCCGCTTGCGCATATCCACGATTTGAGCCCTTCTTGTCGTTAAGGTTCTGAGAATGCGCAGATTATCACTTGGCAATGTCCGTCCGGCTTCTGGGCGGAACAGCATAAACCGGGCGATGAGTTCCGCGTCGATACGATCCGTCTTGGCTCGCGTCCCTCGCGACATCGCAAAGGCCTTGATCTGGGCCGGGGGAAGTTGCCTCGTAGAGATTCCCGCTTCAACAAGCGCCGCCCACAGAGCCCATTCCTGACCGCCGGTTGCTTCGAAGCCGACATGAACGGGGCCTGACATTTGCCGGATCATTAAGATCAGTTCCTTGTGACCTTCTGCAGAATTCGCCAGCCGGAACCTCTCCAGACCGGAAAGACCAAATCCGTCCAGCCAGTCGCGGGACACATCTATCCCGATCACCATCGTTTTTTCCATCATGTTCACACTCTCTTCCTTATGCTTCGCGGTCCCGAAACGGGCCGCCGTCAACTGTTCGAGACGGTGAAGAGAGGCGGGATCAGCCTGCTAGAAAACGTGGTCAGGCCACAAGATGTTTAACGCTGTATCCCACCCCTGTCGTCAGTCCTCGCCAGGGCTGACAACGGACATTCATAGCAGAGGCGGGACACATAAGATGTTTGGTCCCAGCGTTTGGCGCGGCATCCCGGTTTGCCGGACGAACGATCCGATGAGGCTTGATGGCTGAGGTTGTCGCAAATGTGTTTGAGCTTCCAGCCTTCGACATAATATTCAGAAATTTCTGGGATGATTGCGGTTTGCTCTTCATTGACTTTGCACTTGCCGCGAATGGGTTCGCGAAACTCGTCGAGGGCGTGAACGAGATCGTACCCGGGAAGCTGGCCACCTGGTACGCAGCCGCGCAAGACCGCTGCAATCACGCCTCTGTGTATTTTGTCTGAAAGGTCTTTGAAATAGAGCGCATTCATGGTGCTTTTCAGGTCATCATGCAGCTCGTCAGGCTTAGTCGCTTGGTTCGAAAAGGTTCAAATCTACCCCCCCCCCCGCAACCAAGTAAAATAGGCTCGTCCTCGTGGCGGGCTTTTTTTATGTCTGGAAGGTGGGGTAGGTGGACTTGAACCTTATGTTCAAACCAAGAAAAGCAAAGCTTTGCGAAGGTTCAGCGAAGCGCACAGCGCGCAGCTAAATCCTACCCCGCACCCCCTGTATTCAGCCTCTCCTCCCCACAACTCTTTCAATCTCGCCAGCAGCCAATCTCTCAATCAGGCTGGTTTGTTTCTCAAGGCATTTTTGCAAAGCGAAATGCTGTGTGATGGTGCGTCGTGCCTCCTGTCGAAGGGGCATTAGCTGTGCGGGGTTCTCAAGGCTGTATATCATTTTGTCCGCCAATGCATCTGTATCCCAGAAGTCAGTCAGCAGACCGTTATGACGATCTTTGATGACGTCATGGCAAGGGCCCGTGTCCGATGCAATGACGGCGGCCCCGCACGCCATGGCCTCAAGCACAGACCAAGAAAGGACGAACGGGTACGTCAGATAAATATGGGCAGCGCTGATTTGAAATAGGCGTATGAGGTGTTCATGCGATATTTGGCCAAGGAAGTAGATACGGGAAGGATCAAGCCCGGTTTCTTCCATCATGACGTCGCGCCACTTGCGTCCGTCGGTTCGCGGTGTGCCGTAACTGACACCATCCCCTCCGGCAACGACAAATATGGCGTCGGGATTGAGGGCAGCAAGTTTGGCGGCAGATCGCATGAATGTTGGAAAACCGCGATATGGCTCAAGATCACGGGCGACATAGGTCACTACAGGGGCCCCCGCGCGAAGCACTCGTCCGTCAGGCATTTTCAACGTGGCTTGTGGATTTGGGCGACAGCGATGAACATCAATTCCGTCATGGCAGACGCCGATCTTGTGCTGATAGGCATCTGGAAAGGCTGTTTTTTGCCAGGGTGTCGGGCTAAGCGCGACATCAAGATGATCAAGTGTTGAAAGCTGAGCACTGTTGCGCAGACGAAGTTGGGTGCGTTTTGCCAGTGAAACCTTTTCATCCTTGGCAAAGCCAACATCACGCCCATCAGCATGATAATAATGTTCGCAATATCCTAGCAGTGGCGTGTTTGGCAAGACATCGCGGGCAAACAACATGCTGCCCCAACCAATGTGGCCAAAAACAACATCCGGTGGGCCTTCCTGGCGCGCCAAGGCATCAAGTGTTGTGGCAGCTTGCAGGCCAAGTTCCTGATGGTATTGGGTAAATGATGTTGCTGGCGGAGGAGGTGTTGCACGTTGACCTAAAACACGGATGCCGGGCAAGCGGACATTCATTTCTTCACACAGGAAGGAAACCTGCCATCCGGCATTCGCCAGATGACAGGCAAGGTGCACAAATTGTCCCGGCCCATGACGATGGACAAAGACTATTTTCATCTACGGTTCCGAACTTCATGCGTAATGACGGCACCATTGATCGGGATACCGCCGTATCTGAGGGTTTGAGTCCAAAATTCTTCGAGCCTGCGCAAGGTGCGCAAAGCCGTTTCCATTTCCTGCTGGTCTTCGAGGTTGTTGGTCAATGCATCATGATATTCTTCGTGGAACTCATGCAAGGATTCACACAGTTCGTGGCCTTTTGCCGTCAGCTTTATGCGGGCTGATCGTCGGTCACGCGCCATTACCTGGCGTTCTACATAGCCAGAATCGACAAGCTGTTTGAGATTATAGGATGCATTCGATCCCATGTAATGGCCGCGATCAAGCAGATCGCGAACCGAAAGTTCATCCTCGCCAATGGTGAACAGCAACGCTACTTGCGCAGGGCTGATGTCATCCTTGCCGAGTCGAATAAGATCTACACGTAGCAGATCCGCAAACCGTCGATAAATTCGTTCGACAGTATTTGCCAGTTCAAGATGTGTGACGGTCATGTTGTCCGATCCGTTATCTGGTCCCAAGCGAGAGTTGATGCCAAAGCAAGTTTGAGTTGGCACAATTTTCGTGTGGGGAAGATAACAGGACGTTGCTCTTGAACGATTTTTCCGCACGTCCCTTACTTCCCGCAAGTTTGCTCGTTGAACAGAAGTAATTAGAAAGTGTTTTTGTTTTTGAAATACTTCTGATCGTTTCATTTTTACATTGTCTAATCATCAACATGAGATCGACATATTTAATTTTATTGTAGAACATCGTGTCAGAGCAACTATGTGAGTAGATTGCGGAAAAACTATGACTTTTGACCGATTGGATGAAAATCGATGCATTTTGGTCGCAAAGAACCAACAAAAGCGCTGCAAACTAAAGAGGTTAGACCTGGGCTTGATGCGAAGTCTGTTGTTCGTGAGGCGAGATATACGTTCGTTCGTGGGCTTGGGTGGGCCGGGGTGATGAGCGGTTTCATCACTGTCTTGCAGTTGACGGTGCCGCTTTTCATGCTGCAGGTGCATGACAGGGTTATCAATAGCCAAAGCACGGATACATTGATCCTGCTTTTGGTTATCGCGATTGCAGCCATCATTCTTTACGGCATTCTAGATTTTCTGCGCGCCCTTGTGTTTCAGGAAATGGCGAAGTCTTTGCTGCGTCGGTTGAACTTGCCTGCAATTTCGGCGGCCATGCGGGTGGCGCTGGAAAAAGGAAGCCTGCATGGAACCCAAGTTTTGCGGGACTTATCAGATCTGCGCAACTTCATCACCGGAACGACCATTAGTTCCCCACTCGAAGCGATCTGGTCGCCAATTTTTCTCGGAGTGATGTTCGCGCTGCATCCCTATTACGGCATTGCAGGCCTGGTCGCTGTCCTTACCCTGATAGGATTAAGTCTGTTGGGGGACTTGTTGGTGCGTCAGGTCACCAAAGAAGGCACCGACGCCAATTTGCGCAATATTGGCGACATTGGATCGACGGTTTCAAATGCAGAAGCAATTGAAGCTATGGGGATGCTGCCGGCCCTTTCGCTGCGTTGGCGCCAAGCACAAATTCATGCCAGTGAACTCCTTGATGTTGGCAATATGCGCAGCAAGGGGATGTATTCTGTCACGCGGTCCGCGCGGTTTGGCATGCAGATCATCGTTCTGGCCATGGGGGCATATCTTGTCATTATCGGGGAAACAACGCCGGGTGCGATGATTGGCGGTACCGTCATTATGGGGCGGCTTTTGCTTCCGTTTGACAATGTGACGCGTGACTGGCGTGCGTGGGTTGGGGCTTTTTCGTCATGGAAGCGAATCCGCTCCATGCTTGAAGAAAGTCAGTCGGAACGCGAGATTAAGCCAACACCGCGGTCCGAAGGTCCGCTGATCGTTGATAATCTGGTCTATGCGGTACCCGGATCAAATGTGCCGGTTTTACGCTCCATCAATTTCGAACTGTTTCCCGGTGAGATCCTGGGGGTCGTCGGGCCATCTGCGGCAGGTAAATCGACCTTGTCGCGCCTGTTGGTTGGTGCGGCCAAACCATCGGCCGGGGGCGTTTACCTTGATGGGCATAATGCTTACTTGTGGGAACGGGGCTCATTTGGCGACATGGTTGGTTACTTGCCACAATCGGTGTCGCTTCTGAACGGGACGATCCGCGACAATATTAGCCGGATGCGAGACGCCAATCCACGCAAGGTGATCGATGCGGCGCGTGCCGCAGGTGTGCATGAAATGATCGGGCGGCTGCCGCTTGGCTATGACACCCCAATCGGGGCCGGGCGGCATACGCTTTCAGGTGGGCAGCAACAGCGCATTGCGCTTGCGCGTGCACTGTACGGCTGGCCACGTCTGTTGGTTCTTGATGAGCCCAATGCCAATCTTGATGCCGAAGGTGAAGCATCCTTGATCCGTGCTGTCCGTCAAGCCAGCGAGTCGGGGGCGATGGTTGTGCTGATTGCGCATCGGCAAAGCATTATGCAGTACGCCCATAAATTGCTGGTGATGCAGGATGGACGGGTCAAGCAGTTTGGCGAGCGTACTGATGTTATCCAGAGTCTCAGTACAGACAATGACGATGTCAAAAGTCTGCCTGCCGTGAAGCGCAGCCAGCGAAATGGAGGTGCGGCATGAACCGTGTCATTAATGTTGATGATAGTGGTGCTGTCATTCCGTCTGACGATCAGCAAGTTTCCTGGCATCAAATTCTTGCCGAAGAACGCCAAGCATCGCGCCAAAGTCTGCGCAAGCCGATTATTGCCGGGCTAACAGTTATCATACTGGGTTTTGGTGGTTTTCTGACGTGGGGTTTTACGGCGGAACTTGATAGTGCAGCCGTTGCGACCGGCTCGGTAATTGTCGATTCAAAGAAAAAGGTCGTGAACCATTATGAAGGCGGCATTCTGAAAAAGCTGCTGGTTGACGAGGGGCAGCACGTCACCGCGGGGCAAACGTTGGCTTTGCTTGACGGGACGCGCAGTGAATCTGAAATCGGTCAGTTGCGGGGCGAACGGTTTGGTCTGATGGCGAAACTTGCGCGTCTGCGGGCGGAGCAACGTGGTCAGGGTAATATTGCATTTCCCCAAGAACTTACCGCAAGTGATGAGGAATATGTCGGCGATATTTTAAGTGATGAACAGCGCCTGTTTAGCAAGCGCAATGAAGTTTATGCCGCCAAACGGGACGCGCAGGCCAAACAGATTGAACAGTTCGAGGCGGAGGCACAGGCACTTGTGTCGCAGATCAACGCCCGGACGCGTCAGGAAAAACTGGTTGCGGAACAACTGAAAGGCATTCGGCAGTTGGCTGACAAAGGGTTCGCAACGCGTACCCAACTGGTTGAGGTTGAAAATAATTGGTCCGACCTTGTCGGGGACATGGGGGAATTCAAGGCCCAAAAAGCAGCTGCCCAGCAGCAAAAGGCAGAGGCCGAGATTAATCTGGCATCTATTGAAATGGAGTGGCAAAGCGACATTGCCACCGAGATTCAGGAAGCACAGCTTGCGTTTAATGATGTCACCCAGCGGATCAGGGCCAGTAAGGATGTGCTTGACCGGCTTGAGGTGAAAGCACCGCAGGCAGGCACGGTTGCCAATATTCAGATCAGGACGCCGGGGGGCGTAATCAGCCCGGCTGAGCCGATCATGGATATCATTCCCGAAGACGAACCACTGGTGATCGAGGCGCGGATTAATCGGCAGGATATCGATTCTGTTCAGGTGGGCTCAAAAGTGCAAATACGTCTGACCGCCTATAGTCAGCGGCGCCTTTCGCCTCTTATCGGGGAGGTGCGATATGTCGCGCCTGATCAAACGGTCGATGAGCAGCGTGACAGTTCTTACTACATCATCCGTGCCGCGATTAACCCCGAAGAGCTGGCAAAATATGACGATATCAATCTGCGACCGGGTATGCCGGCAAATATTCTGGTTCTTAAAACGCCACGCAAGGCGATTGATTACCTGATTGATCCGATCGTTCAGAGCATGGATAAGGCCTTCCGCGAGGAATAGCGGACCAAGAGATTCCCCTGTTTTTCATCAGGCTGCCCCAGATTTTTAACGGGGCAGCCTTTTTTCTTGGAAAGTTGTTTTAAATTTGAATTAAACAAAAAACAATACTATTTAAATAAACAATTAAAAGTTACATGTAAAAGTGAAATACGTCATAATGTTGACAAAATAAAAACACCACAATACCCTCCACTAACAAAGTAAAAGAATATAGTCTTTCTGAGTGGCCGTTCAGGGCGGTGCTTAGATCGCCTGGAGGGAACGGCCATCCTCTCGCGAGGGAAATATCCCCGCGATGTCATTAATGTTGGGACACGAAGGAGGATTACATGGCAACTCTCGAAGGCGGCGCCTTTGATGATGCGCTTCTCGGATCTCGTTTCAGTGACGTCATCTTTGGACGTGGCGGAGACGATACAATCTTCGGACAAGGCAATGACGACGTGCTGTTTGGCGAAGAAGGCGATGATGCCTTGTTCGGCGGATCAGGCGACGACGTAGCACTTGGTGGCGAAGGTGATGATCTTCTGTTTGGTGGGTCGGGTGACGATGCACTGATCGGGGGCAGCGGGAGCGACCTGATGTCGGGTGGCTCTGGCGAAGACGTTCTGTCAGGTGGATCGGGTGACGATATCATGCTTGGCGGATCAGGAGACGACGTTCTGGACGGTGGTTCGGGCGATGATGTTTTGGTCGGCGGTGCTGATAACGATATCTTGCTCGGTGGTGCTGGTGATGACGTCATGCTTGGCGGCTCTGGAGATGATGTTCTTCAGGGTGGCGAAGGCAACGATGTTCTTCTGGGCGGCTCCGGGGATGATGTCCTCGAAGGCGGTGCCGGGGACGATATTCTGTCTGGTGGTTCTGGCGGAGATACATTCGTGTTCTCCGGCGGCGGCGGCAACGATGTCGTTCTCGACTTCCAGGCTGGCGAAGACATGCTTTCCATTAGTAGCAATATAAACGACACCGGTATTGAAGGTGCCGATGATGTTGCTGCGCGTGCAACGCAAGTTGGGGCCAACACCGTTATCGACCTTGGCAATGGTGATTCCATCACCCTTAACAATGTCGATGCAGAAGACGTACAGGACGATCCGGATAGCTTCTTTAGCGTCCAGTAATCCGTCAAACGGCGTCCGCAGTTACGGCTGCGGACGTTTCGTCCTGAACTTCAAGTTAAGCGAAAGATGGTCATGCTTGAATTTGCCTCGTCCGATGCTGTGCGGACGACCGGCGAAGCGCCGGACGTTTGTCTGCTCAACCCAGATACCTTGATGTTGATCTGGGATACACCGACCCGCTTGTGGGAGGTTCCCAGACTTGAAACTGCTGCCGGTGTCGCGATTTCACCGCAAGCAACATTGCGTCTTCCTCTAAATAGTGGCGGGACACGGTTGTTGCGTGTGATTAGGCGTCCAAAAGACGAGCCGGTCTCGTTTCTGGCAGAAGCCGGGACACTTGGTCGTAAAGACGAAATCACAATCGAGCCAGATGGCGATTTTGAATTCGCAAATGCATCTCTTCTGATTGAGGGTGTTACACCTTCCGGACGTCTTTCGCTGGTGTCGACCTTGCTTGGTATGTGGGCGAGTATGTTCCGTTTGCGGCTGAGCAAAAGTTACAACCGCTTTCTTAATCATCTTGTTTCCGAAATTGTTGAACGGCCGCAGCGCGCCCAGGCGCTGGCAAAACTGTCCGATCAGAAAATGCTGATTGCCGCCGGGCTGCCCGAGGCGTTCAAAGAAATCGAAGCCGTTTTTATCGTTTCACCATCAGGTTTCCGTCGACTCGCGATGTTGCCTCATACCAGCCATCAGGGGCCGCGAGGGCAGGATCTGGTGTATATGATTGCCGATCGTGCAGGCACAGAAGACGGCGCGTATCTTGTTGTGACCGGTGTGCGCACCTTGGCCATTCGTCACCTTCCCGGCACCACGGTTTTGCCATCCCTGTCGCGTTGGTGGCAGGCGCGTGGCAAATCGGATGCTGATCTCCGCGAATACATTATTGGCGCGCTGGCACGGTCCGATATGAAAGCCAGCAAGGCCGCCATTGAATTTCAGTTGCGCTGTCCACTTTCAAGTCAGCGAGTTGCCGGTGGTGGATCATTGCCAAGCGGTGAAGTCGACCTTGCCGTCACAACTGCACGGGGCACGCTGATTGGCGGCTGGTATCGCGATCCTGTCGATATGATTGCAAGTATCGATCTGCTCGATAGCAATGGTATTGCCCACCCGTTTGGCGATGGGTTTTATCGGTATACGGGAAACGTTCAAGACGAAGACCGTACCGTTCCAGCGACCGGGTTTGTCGGGTTTTATCAGGACATTCAAAGTCCTGTACCAATCCTTCAGCCAAGAAGCGTGATGCATCTGACATCGGGAAACCGTCATTTGATGGTGCCACCGGCACAGCCCATTGACCCGGCCGAGGCACGTGCGCGTATCTTGCGCGCGGTTCCGCCACAGCATCTGAGCGATGAGATCATCGAAAATTGTTTGGCGCCGGTGATTGGCGACCTGCAGCAAAAATTGATGGGGTCCGCAAAGGTTGATCACATCATTGAAATGGGCACGCCGCACGAAGACCCGGATGTTTCGATCATTGTGCCGTTATACCGTGTGCTGGGGTTCCTGCGCGCGCAAGTCGGTGCCTTTGCCTGTGATCCGTGGGTTGCGAAAAACTGTGACCTGATTTTTGTGCTGGATTCCCCTGAACAGGCCGAAGAATGCGAACATCTTTTGCGCGGGTTGCACATTCTTTATGGCATGCCGATGCGATTGGTGGTGATGACCCGAAATGGGGGCTATGCGCGGGCTTGTAATGCCGGGGCGGAAGTTGCCCGTTCTCATCTTCTGGCGATGCTCAATTCGGATGTCATCCCCCATACACCGGGATGGGCGCAAGGGTTGGCCTCGAAAATGGGAGGTCCACAAGAAGTCGCTGCCGTTGGGCCAAAGCTGTTGTTTGAAGATGGCTCAATCCAGCATGCCGGGATGTATTTCGCCCCCAACGAGAGCGGAAAATGGCTGAACTATCACTACCACAAAGGTATGCCTGATCAGTATCGGGATGCCAACGTTGAACGTTCCGTACCCGGTGTTACCGGTGCCTGCATGATGCTGCATCGGGATGCATTCAACGAGGTCGGCGGGTTTACCGAAGACTATGTCATCGGTGATTACGAAGACAGCGATCTGTGCCTGAAAATTCGTCAGGCGGATTTTGACATAAAGTACATTCCCGACGTCAGTCTTTACCACTTCGAGCGCAAGTCAATCTCGACCCATGCGGATTACATGCGTGGTGTTGCGGCCGAATATAACGCGTGGCTGCATGCATCGCGTTGGCGCGACATGCTCGAAGATATCCATGCCAATGGCGTTCCCCAGGAACGTTCCCCCAGCAAAACAAAACATGGAGCCGCGGCATGAGTCAGGTTCTCGCCTTGTCGGAACATCAGTCCCCGGCCCGTGATGCCGTGGATGAAACCTATCTTGAATGGCTATGTCAGCAGATCATCGCGAACCACTTCCTGCCGGTTCCGCCGGAGGAGGCCGTTTTTGTCGGTGATGGTGACTACCGGATGATTGGTGCCGAGTTCCTTGGCCATTTTGTCCGCCGTGCCGGGCTGCTACCAACGGATGATGTTCTTGATATCGGCTGCGGTATTGGCCGGATTGCAGTGCCACTCACCCAGTTTCTGGATCCGGAAAACGCGATCTATCACGGACTTGATCCCGTGGCGAACGGGATTGAATGGTGCAAACGTTCAATTACACCAGCCTATCCGAATTTCCGGTTCGAAACCCAGGATATCAAAAATTCGCTTTATAACCCCGAAGGATCCATCGGCGGACGTGGCATGCAATTGCCTTTTCAGGATGGAACATTCGATTTCACGGCAATGATCTCGGTGGCGACCCACCTGCCACCAGAAGAAATCGAAACTTATTGTTCCGAGGTGTTTCGTGTGCTGCGTCCGGGTGGACGGATTTTCCTGACGGCGTTCATTCTCCGGGAACAAGACGACCCGGCCAAGCCGGGCAGCGATGTGCGTCTGTCTGGGCTTGAAAAGGTCGAAGGTCAGCCGTGCTGGTATCTGCGCGGGGAGAACCCCATGGCGGCGGTCGGGTTTGACGAAGAATTTATCGTCAACGTCCTGACGTCAGCAGGCTTTGAAATCAGCTCAAAAAGCTTTGGTGGCTGGCGCGGTGAAACGGCCGAGCATTATCAGGACTTCCTTATTGCCAAAAAACCACGGAGGACCGCATGAACCCCCGTATTATGGTGCTGGCGCATAACCACCCGGACCTTCATCCCGGCGGAACCGAAATATTCGCCCATGATCTTTTCCATGCTTACAAGCGTGCGGAATGTGATGCCCTGTTTGTTGGTGCAACCAATGATGTTCACCGCGAACGCCGTCCGGGTACAAGCTTTCAGGCTATTAATGAGGCCGGTGATGAAATGCTGTTTTGGGCCGGGCATTTTGACCGGTTCAATATGTCGCAAACCGATCTTTATGCGGTTGCCCCCGATTTTACCCGATTGTTGAAAAGCTGGGATCCGGATGTTGTCCATATTCATCACCTGGTCCTGTGGGGTATCGAACTTCCAACATTGATCCGTCGTGTTTTACCGCATTGCCGGATCGTCATGACCCTGCATGACTATTATCAGATTTGCCCGAATGACGGTCTGATGATCAATCGTAAAAACCGACAGCGGTACACGAAGGCCGATGCAATTGGTCGCCTGTGTGGATTGGATGGATTTTCCCCGGATCAATATTCCATGCGGGCCGTCAATTTGCGCAATCACCTGCGTGTTGTTGATCAATTCATCTCGCCGAGTGAATTTCTTAAGGACCGCTATGTCGACTGGGGCATTGAGTCTGAAAAGATTTCAGTCATTCAAAATGGCCGCCCACCTGTTCCCGCCGCCCCCAAACGTGACATGGGAACGGGCATGCCCAATGTCTTTGGCTATTTCGGTAATCTGAACCCCTGGAAGGGGGCCGATGTCCTGCTTGAGGCCAGCAACAAACTGGTCGAAGACGATGTTGATTTCGATCTTCGTATCCATGGTGACGTGCTGTTCCAGACGACCGAATTTACCGAGCGGATGGAGCATCTGTTTGAAAAAGCCGGCCATCAGGTTCACCGGCTAGGGGCTTATGAACGCGCAGACCTTGCAGAACTGATGGCGCGTGTCGACTGGGTCATTATGCCGTCCATATGGTGGGAGAATGCGCCGCTTGTCATTCAGGAGGCCTTCCAGCACGGACGTCCCGTAATCACCAGTGGCATCGGCGGCATGGCCGAGATGGTGCGCGATGGTCATGACGGCATTCATGTACGCCCCGATGACCCAGCAGAACTGGCGCGTGTCATGAAGGACTGTGCAACCAATCCGAAACTTTGGAAAAAACTGTCAGGGCACGTCCGTGCACCTGCCGCGATTGATGATGTCGCGCAGGAATATCTCGTGATGTTTCGTCAGATGATCCGCCCCGATTTTGTTGCAGCCTGATTTTACTTAGGAGCGCTTTATGGCACTCGCAGAAAAACAGACGATCAAAGATAACATCCAACCAGCTGCGACTATTGCGGCGGGCACACCACCAGATGTCAAAGACGCGACGCCAACCCTTGAAGGACGGGTTGACGCCATTGATCAGAAGCGCCTGTTTGGCTGGGTTTGGTCACCCGAACGTCCTGATGCGCGGATCGAGGTTGTCATTCGCCTGAACGGGCACGCATTAATAAGACTCAAAGCGGAAAACGAACGCGTTGATTTACGTCGCAATGGAATTGGTGATGGCAAGCACGCCTTTGAAGCTGAACTGCCAGATGCCGCATTGGCCAGCGCTGAAAACATTTCGGTATGTGCGGTCATTCCCGAGACCGGCGAAGAAATTGACCTTCGCATTCCATCGCAAAGCGAACAGGAAGCACACACTGCGCTAAATGCGCCGCTTAGTAAGATCCTTGATCGGCTTGATCGACTTTTAGCAGCCCAGCACATTTTACAGAACGGACAGCGTGAAGCTGCCAAGCGTCTTGTCAGTGCGTCAAAGCGCATGGACGAACTGGCATCTGCAGATGATGGCATTGAAGCAGGGGTGAAGCTGGTTCGGACCGGTCAGGAAGAAATCTCCAGCCGGGTGGATGAACTGGAAGTGTTTCTGGTGCGTTTCGACAAGTCACTTGGCGGATTTGACGAACGTCTTTCGGTCCTGACCGCACGCCACACCAATGATCTTAGAACACCGCTTTTGATCTTGTCGTGCCTGATCGGGGTTACGGCGGGATTGGCAATTGGCGCGGTTGTCTGGTGAGCGTGCGGGCATGAAATTTTTTACATCGCTGACGACAGACACAGACCCCGATAAAGACAAGGAGGTGCGGGCATGACTGAAGCTTATGGAATGCCTTTGGATGGCAGAACCGTCGTTGCCGCCTTGGTTGATGATGGTTTGGCATTGATGGTCGGGGTTGGGAATGCCCTGCCAGCGACTATTGATATTTATCTTAACAATCAGTCCGATGCCAAAATACAGGCATCGGTGATCAGTTGGCGTCGCAACGAAACCGATCAGGAAAATGCATACGGCTTCGTCGCCCTTTTGCCGATGAAGGATGTCTCCCCGCGTCGCCTTAAAACCGCATTGTTCCGTGGGGCGGGCAAACCACGCGAATACCGGATTGAAAACCGGCAGCAGCGGATTGAATCAATCCTTTCGTCTGTTGCAGGCCAAGCGGGCCCTGCGTTTGCCACCGTCATTGATGGTGTGATCGAGGCATTACTTGCGGGGGACCCGGACAAAAAACGTCTGCGTAAAGTTGCGGCCCTTGTTCAGATTGCTGCCCGCAGCAACGGCTTTATCGAAGTACTTGGCGGTCTTGAAGAAGGTGAGGTTTACATTCAGGGCTGGTCAAGCGACTTCCCGGTTGGGCGGACACGCGTCATCGCCATGGACGATGCGCCGATCCTGGCGGAATTGACCAGTGCTGATTTTCAACGTGATGATCTTGGTGACGAGGCATCAGGCGTGACCGGGCTGATGCTGGGCGATAAGCCAATTAATCCCGGCAAGCTCAAGCGCGTTTATTTCCGCGGGCGTGAAGGTTGGTATTCTATTGAGGTTTATCAGCAGCGCGTTCTTGTCGCACCGCCCGATGTTCCGGCCCATATTCGCTCTGTCTTGGGGCGCGTTCGAGCCCCTGAGAACATCCTGCATCAATTGCGTATGGCCGCACATCGTTTTGATGGTCGCGATACTGTTTCCGAACTGGACCGTCCGGTGCGGATCGGGATTGATTTCTCGCTCCTGATCGAAGGCAGCGGTGTTTTGATTTCAGGCTGGATGCTTGATCCTGATCGCGCGGTGGAAAATGTATCGCTGCGTGTCGGGGGTGAACTTGTTCGGATTGACGATCATTGGACACGGCAGTCACGTGCAGATGTTACCGGTGCCTTTGCAAATGATCCGATGTTTTCGGGGATGAACCCGGCGCGGAACAACCACGGTTTCCTGGTGTTCTGTTCGTTGGAGGATACGCCGCCATCTGACCAGCCGGTGTATCTTGAACTGGGACTTGTTGATGCCTTTCCGGCTTATTGCCCCTTAAACCCGACACGTGCATCGGCCCGTCAGGCGCTGTCGCGGGTTTTGCCATCGCTTGATCCGCGTTCGGTCACCGCATCGAACAGTATCGAACGCCAGTTCGGGCCGATGTTACAGGGCATGGCCGCCCAAAGCCCATATGCTGTTGATGTCCACGATATCGGTAATTTTGATGAAAACGCACCGGTAACTCTGGTGGTAGGTGTCGATGACACGATCAATGATATTGGTGTGACGATTGCACTTCTGGGACTTGATCAAGCCACTCGCCATTTGCCGATTGTGATTGCCGGGCCGGTTGAAAGTTTTGATCTGGTTGGCAGTGACATGCTGCGTCTTGCGGCCTTTTACAAACTCAATACCCGGATCGTTTTCGCCGAAGGGGTGGAAGATTTTTGTGACGCGCTTGAGGTCGGTGTTGCCGCAACCAACTCAGAAACCATCGGACTTGTCTCGGCCCATATTCTACCGCGTGACGATGGCTGGTTTGACCAATTGTTGGCCGCTTATCGCAAGCGCGGCAGTAAGGCACTTGTGTCACCGACCATCCTGTTCGAAGACGATTCTGTTCGTTGGGCAGGGACATGGATCGATGGTGACGCCAAAGGTGGTCAGTATTTGTCAGACCGGTATGTCGGCTATCCCTGCGCAGTTTTGGCCGATGCCGAACCAAGCGAAGTCAGTGCGGGAACCTTGGAATGCTGCATTCTGCCGCGTAAGGCATTTGTCGATACTGACGGTTTTACGCGCGGCTATATCGGTCCGGCCGAAAAGAGCCTCGATCTTGCACTGAAGCTGCGTATGGCCGGGACACCATCCTACTGGATCCCCGAAGTCGAAGTACTGGGCAGCGAACAATCCATAAGCAATGCCCCCGCCTGGGAGGAACTTTCGCATCGTCTTGACCGCTGGGCGTTTGATCGCCGCTGGTCATTGGTCGTCTCAAACTTGCGGAGCCATAACAATGCCGTCGACTGATTTGCGTGTCCTCGTTATTTCGCATGGCCATCCCAGTATTTCGCTGGGTGGGGCCGAAGTGGCCTCTTACAATCTTCATAAGGGTTTGAATGCGCTTGATGGGGTTGAAAGCTTCTATCTTGCGCGGGTCGGTAACCCTGTTCCGCGTCATGGCGCGTCTGCATTGATGAGCCTGCGTCAGAAGGACAACGAAATCCTTTATCATGCGGAAAACTATGATCATTTCCTTTTATCAAACGGCAGCACGGACGAGATAGATCGTGATTTCCTGCGGTTTGTGAAAGATTACGAACCAGACGTGGTTCACTTCCATCACTATCTCGGCCTTGGGCTAGAAACGATCTACGCCATTCGCGAAGCTTTGCCCGAAACAGCGATCTTTTTCACATTCCATGAGTTTTTGACGATCTGCCACAACCACGGACAGATGCTCAAAAGCGGTGGGACGAAACTGTGCAACCGGGCAAGCCCGATTGAATGCAACGGATGCTTCCCCGACATTTCACCGGCATCTTTCCTGCGGCGTGAACGGTTCATCAAGTCGATGCTTGAACTGGCCGATCATTACGTATCGCCCAGTGAGTTTCTGGCCAAACGCTTTGTCGATTGGGGCATGAAGGCCGAAAAGATGTCGGTGATCGAAAATGGTCTCGACATCAATGAACGGGCCAAGGACCGCCAACTTTCCAAAACACAGCCGCGTCGGTCACGCTTCGCCTTTTTTGGACAACTTACGATGTTCAAGGGCGCGGACATCTTGCTTGATGCGGTGGGACGTGTGCCAGATGAAATCTGGGGCGATGATGCACGTCTGATGATTTTTGGCGGTAATCTGGAACGCCAACCCCCTGAATATCAGGAGAAGGTCCACGACCTTATCGAGAAGGCTGGTGATCGGGTCCGTTTTTACGGTGCCTATCAAAACACCGAAATGCCCAAGCTGATGGAGCTTGCCGACTGGACGATCATTCCGTCGATCTGGTGGGAAAACTCACCGGTGGTCATTCAGGAAGCCTTTTTCCATGGGCGCCCGATGATCTGTTCGAACATTGGGGGCATGGCCGAGAAAATCACAAACGGGGTTAACGGGCTGCATTTCCGTGTCGGAAGTGCCGAAGATTTGGCCGACCGTCTGATTGACGTTTTAAGCGACAACAAGATTTGGGACCGGATGCGCGAGGGGATCCCTCGTGTGACGACCTATGAGGAATGCGCCGAGCAACATCTCGCGCAGTATCGGGAGGTTCTGAAAACGCGCCTGCTATCTGCAAAAGCCGCCACTGAGCAACATGTGGCAAGCACGGCATGAATTCGGAACAAAAACGTGATCAACCAAGGAGACACAATATGGCGCGCGTTCTCGTAATGATCCCGTCGGGCGAAGTCTACGACCACGACTGCGTCCGTTGGTACAACTATCAGGATGTTCAACGGAGCATCGATCACTATCACAATATCGGTGATGCCTTTGTCTACGATTCATCGCTGAAGCTGATGAACTACGACAAGCTCGGTGTTCTGCCGATTGCCGAACCCAAGATGGAAGACATCGACCGTCTTCGCGAGGAATATGACTATGTGTTCTTGCGTGGGTCGAACTACATCCATTCTGACATGGACTGGCGGAACACGATCGAGGTTCTTAAACGGTTGAAACTGCCGGTTCTGGGATTTGGCATCGGTGCGCAAGCCCCGGTCAAAGGGAAACTTGAGCTTTCTGATCAGACCAAAACCGTCCTGCGGATGATGGCTGATTCCACCACATCAATTGGTGTGCGTGGTGCCTATACTGCACAGGTTCTATGGGATCTGGGCATTACCAATGTTCGCATCGTTGGGTGCCCAACGGCATTTCGTCAGAACAATCCGGATATGCGGATCAAACTGCCGTCCCTTGAAAGTGTCAAGAATGTTGGCATTACCCTGCGCCGCGAAGTCTCGCCAGCGTATGCTCAGGACATTAAACGCTATCTGACTTTCCATCGGGATCTGGTCAAACATCTGGCCGGTCGTTTCGATGACATGACCCTGATGGCGCAAGGTGAGCCCGAAGAAAAGAAACTGGTCTTTGGCTCTAACATCCAGCGTGAAGAAGCCATGCAGGCGCTTAAGAACAACGATTGGGTCAAGAATTGGTATCTCGACGATACGATGGAACGCCTTTACCGCGAAAAGCTGTTCTATTCGGATGTGGTATCTGACTACGAAGATCTCGTCCGTCAGAAGGATTGCGTTCTGGGCTATCGCCTGCACGGTAACCTGATGGCGCTCTCGAACGGTGTGCCGTCGATCTACTTTACCTATGACAGCCGGACGGTCGAATTCGCAGAAACCTATCAAATCCCGTCGTATGACGTGTTCTCGACAAAGGAATTCGTGCTCGAGGATTACTGGGATCAAGGCCTGTTCGACAAGTTCAACCGCGCTTGGTTCCAGACTTATCGCGAAATGGCTTTGTTCCTGAGCGAAAATAACATCGATCACAAAATGGTCGATGTCATGAACGCTGACACGCAACTTGAACGCAAGGTGGCGTGACCGCATCCGGTACAGCTGCTTTGACTGTCCCGGATCGGGGACTCATGGCGGCTGTGCTTTCCCAAAGCTGTTCAGAAAATTGAACAACATCAACAAGGAGACACGGCAATGACTGTACTTGTAACGGGTGGCGCAGGATATATCGGTAGTCACGCAGCACTGGCACTTCTTGATGGCGGGCGCAACGTCGTTGTTCTTGATAACCTTAGTCAGGGATATCGTTGGGCGGTTCCCACTGGGGCTGCGTTTGTTGAAGGTGATTGTGGCGATTATGATTTGGTGCGTCGGGTTATTTCCGAACATGACGTCACGGCAATCATGCATTTCGCGGGCTCAATCATTGTGCCTGAATCCGTGATCTATCCTCTGGAATACTATTACAACAACACGGTGAATTCGCGTGCCTTGGCGCAGGCGGCTGTGGATAGCGGGATCGAGCATTTCATCTTTTCCTCAACAGCGGGTGTCTACGGCGAACCCAAAAGCACGCCGATCCTTGAGGACTTTTCACTCAAGCCGATATCGCCGTATGGCACATCAAAGATGATGACCGAAAAGATGCTGGCCGATGCAGCGATTGCCCATGATCTTCGATATGTCGCGCTTCGCTATTTCAATGTTGCCGGTGCTGATCCCAAAGGTCGGTCCGGGCAAACATCTCGCAAGGCCACCCATCTGATCAAGATCGCCAGTCAGACCGCGACGGGTGCGAGGCCTCAAATGGCAATTTATGGCGAAGATTACGACACGCCCGATGGGACATGCATCCGGGATTACATCCACGTTTCCGATCTCGCCAAGGCGCATGTTCTGGCGCTGGAATACCTTGAAGACGGTGGTGAAAGCGACGTGATGAATTGCGGGTATGGTCGCGGGTTCTCTGTCAAGGAAGTCATCGGTGCGGTCAAACGCGTTTCGGGTATTGATTTTGCGGTGGAGCGTGCTGAACGTCGCCCGGGTGATCCGGCGGCATTGATTGCAGCGGCTGACCGGGTGCGTGAAAAGCTCGGCTGGACGCCAGAATATGATGATCTCGACGCCATCGTGCGCCACGCGCTTGATTGGGAAGAAAGCCTCAAAACACGTCAGGTGGATGCGGCCTGACCGCATAACGATCTAAAACTGAATTATTCAGATACGAGCAAACGGTTCGATCATAACGCCGATCAACGGTGCGAACCAAGACAGCAGGAGTTATGTCTATGAGCCAGGTTTCCCCAACCTCGGGCCGTAAGCCCCGCATTGGCGTTTTAATGCCCGCAGGCCGGATCGAAGGTAACATCGGTGTCGTCACCCATACATATGGTGCGCCCGAAAAGGCAAAAACGCTGTTTACCAATATTGGTGACTGTTTTGTCTATGACTCATCCTTGCGCATTCTCGACTATTCCGAACTGTTCCCGATTTATGTGCCTGCAGACGGCAATCTGTCTGAAACACAGATCGAAAAGATCAATCAGCTGGACTACATCTTTTTGCGCGGCTCGAACTATATCAATGCCAATGGTCAGTGGGATCCGATTACGGCGGTTCTTGAAAAAACCAATGTGCCGGTGATTGCCTTTGGCATTGGTGTTCAGGTGCCTGACAATTCGGAAAACTATGTCAATGAGTCCACCAAACGCTTTTTACAGTTGATTGCTGATCGTTCCACCACCGTTGGGGTGCGGGGCAACCTGTCGAAAAAGGCGTTGAATTCGATCGGAATCAAAAATGTTCGCATTTTTGGCTGTCCAACCGCATTTCGTCATTGCAAGCCGGAATTGAAATTGCCGCGCATTGAGGCATCTGCCATCAATAGGCTCGGCTTTACTCTTCGGCGCAAAACGCACGGCTTCCAGACGCTTCAACGCTATATGTTGCGGATATTGGCAGAACGCTATGACACTGAAATTCTCTGTGCAGGCGAACTTGAAGAAAAGCAGATTTACTATGCGCGTACCAAGCAAGTCGAAAATGATGGTCAGGTGATGAAGAATGCGGTTCAGAAACTGACGGCGGAAAAATGGCTGTTCGGTGCAAAAGATCCGCTTCTTGATTTGTATAAGTCGTCACTGTCGGTTTTTGAAAGTGTTGCCGATTTCGAAAAGGCAGAGCAATCCCTTGATGCTGTGACGGGCTTTCGACTGCATGGCAATTTGCTGGCACTCGCGAACGAAGTTCCGGCACTTTATGTCACCTATGACACCCGGACCCGTGAATTCGTCAAGACGCTCGGTATTCCATATATCGATGGGCGCTACATGGACAAATTCTCGTTCGAGGAAGCCTGGGACAATGCTGATTTCGATCTGTTCGAGAAAACCTATCAGCAGCGTTTTGGGGAGCTGAAAAAGTTCCTTGAAGAAAACAGCATGGCACACCGTCTTGGTCGCGTCCCGACTCCCTATGTCGCAGAGGCGGCGTGACATTGCTGCCTGAGGCACATGGTCGTTCCCCCAGAACGCCATGTGCCTCGTATTTTCCCCACTGATGATGACAGGGAAATTTGCTGTGCCCAGACTGAATCCATCACGACGCATGATCGCGACCATGGCCTTTGCCGCCGGTATGACTCTTGGTGGTCTTGTCGGCTGGAACCCGCCCGTGGCTGCAACTGAAGTGACCGTCTCTGGATCCGAAAAAGTCATATTCGATAGTGACGTTTCAGGGTGTGACAACCATCATTTACCAGACTCCCCCGCAAGGGCCTTTCGCAATGCCCAAGGCAAAATGGTGATGTTTGCCCCGAACTTCCAGAACCGGGCATTTGTTGGCTATGGGTTTAATAGTCTCAAGCCTGATTGTGATAGCCGTTTTATGGCCGCAGGCAAGGCATCGCCTGACCTGCTTGATGACCGGACATGGTTGCAGGCGATTTATACAAACGATGGGCAGAACGTATATGCACTTGGCAGTGCCAGCTTCATGCCCTATCGCCATGATATGCCGTGCAAAGACCGCACCAAGCGGACCGATTGCTGGATCAATGGATTGGTGACGTTAAAATCCACGAATGGTGGAAAGACGTTTGATTATCTCGGCAACCCGCCGCATCACGCACCGTTTCCGCCGCCAAAACCCTATCGGGATGATCGCAAACGCGCGCCAAGTTATGTGACGGTGACCAATATCATTTCCTGGCAGAACTATCTTTACGCCATTGTCTGGCGCCGCGCGGATAACTGGGAAGAGTCGCGCAACTGTCTGGTGCGCGCACCTGCCAATGACCCATCACGGTGGGATGTCTGGAACGGAACGGAATTTGAAGAAGCCGCCACCTTGACCGACGCAGGATGGTCGGTGCGGCAAACCGAATGTGCACGCGTTGGACCAGTTGGCGTGTCGTCGATCCGTGGGTTGGTGCGTGATGAAGCCAGCAATACATTTATTACTGTATATCTGCACCGTATCCGTAAAAAGGATCAGCCTGATATCTCGGGGTTCTTCTACTCCACCTCAAGTGATCTGAAAAACTGGTCCGCACCGAAACTTCTATATGCTCAACCATTGCGTCGTGATGCTGATGAAGGTGAACCGTTTGTGGCCTATCCGTCGATCATTGATGACGACAGCATGGACCGTTTGTATGGCACCGTTGATGACCAAGCCAGTCTGGTTTTTGTCCGTTTAATGCCAAAACCCTACAAGGATCGTTGGCGGGTTTCGCGCCAACTTGTCCGCGTGCCGATCACGATCAAGGAGGACTAGCCAATGCTAACCGAATTTGACACGTTTGAAATTCAAGGCCCGGTTTTGTTTGTGCCCAACAGACATCGTGACCCACGCGGTATTTTTGCCGAAACCTTTCGGGCCGACGAATTCCGGGATGCAATCGGCGATGTCGATCTGGTTCAGGAAAACCAGTCGATCAGTCATCCGATCAATACGGTGCGCGGTTTGCATTATCAGGCCGAACCCCATGCGCAAGGCAAACTGATGCGGGTTGTTCAGGGCGCTGTTCTTGATGTCGCTGTTGATATCCGTCCGCATTCACCGACTTTTGGACGCCATATCAAAATCGAATTGAGTGCCGAAAACTGGTATCAGTTGTGGATTCCTCCGGGATTTGCGCATGGCTTTAAAACGTTACGGCCCGATACCCACGTTATCTACAAGGTGTCTGACTATTATAGTCCCAGCCATGATCACGGCATTGCATGGAATGACCCCGACCTTGGAATTGACTGGGAACTCTATGGTCAGCAGGCCGTGCTTTCAGACAAAGATCGGCAACAACCACGGTTCTGTGACGTTACCCCACTGTTTGCAGGTGGCGCGATATCGGCGGATGTCTCACGGCTGCACGGACAATTTGCCGCGCGCTAACGCACACAGAATGAAGATCGATTTTGGCGTTCAGGCAGTGTGGGCTCACCTCACCTCGCGGTGCACAGCTTTAAATTTGCCGGCTTTCCAGTTGTATTGTGTGAAGGGCAAATGGCTGCCCTGAGCCCGCTTTGATTTGATCTTGATGTCTTCGGGGGCGAATCAAGTTTCACGGAAACTGGTACTTAGTAGAATCCCATTTGTATTTCTGTGTGGTTAGAAATCTAAAAGGACGCAAAAACGGCTAATAAACTAGGTGGAATTTGGTTGTATTTGGCGAATGAACATTGGAAATCCGGGCGTTTGAGCCTCTTTTACGGTTTTCTGACATTTTTTGCCAAAAAGGTATTTACAGGTCGGAGTTAGGGCCCTATAACCCGCCTCCACCGACGAGGCGCGGCGCTGACGAGATTGGCGACGCGGGTTAGGCGGTTTAGGGTTTCGGCCTTT